>JAURIG010000028.1 GCA_030832905.1 Bacteroidota bacterium | reverse complement strand
CTTGTTTTGTCCTATCCATGTCTGCGCAATCTAAAGCGCCATCTGCTCCTAATCCAAATAAAAATCTAGAGACTTTATTGTCTGCTTATCAGTTTCGTTCAATTGGCCCTGCAGTGACTTCGGGTAGGGTTATTGATTTGGCCATTAATCCAAACAACAAATTTGAATGGTATGTGGCTGCGGCTAATGGTGGCGTATGGAAAACAAACAATGCCGGCGTAAGTTTCTCGCCAATTTTTGATGGCCAAGGGGTGTTTTCAATCGGATGTTTAAAGATGGATCCCTTGAATACCAATGTACTTTGGGTAGGTTCTGGAGAAAACAACAATCAAAGAAGTGTTGGTTATGGGGACGGTATTTATAAAACACTAGATGGTGGTCAAACATGGCAAAACATGGGCTTAAAAAACAGCGAACACATTGGTATGATTGCTGTTGATCCTGTTCAAACCAATACGGTTTATGTTGCCGCATATGGCCCGTTGTGGAGCGCAGGTGGCGATAGAGGCATATACAAAACTACCGATGGTGGTAAATCTTGGAATAGGGTATTGTATGTGAGCGAAAACACAGGGTTTAATGAAGTACACATTCATCCAAAATACAGCAATATTTTATATGCAACTGCACACCAAAGACGCAGACACGAATGGACTTATGTTGGAGGCGGTCCTGAATCTGCAATTTATAAAAGTGAAGACTATGGCCAAACTTGGACCAAATTGCAAACCGGCTTACCAGCGGGCGACGTTGGCAGAATTTCATTAGCGGTTTCGACGGTTGAAACAGACTGGGTATACGCTTTAATCGAAGCTGAAGGCAATGATGG
The DNA here is from genome assembly GCA_030832905.1 of Bacteroidota bacterium. Classification (GTDB taxonomy): domain Bacteria; phylum Bacteroidota; class Bacteroidia; order NS11-12g; family UBA955; genus JABMMZ01. The sequence goes on along the minus strand of JAURIG010000028.1, from coordinate 17,803 downwards.
AGGCTTATACGCTTCAACCAATAGAGGGGCTTCTTTTGAAAAACGTTCAGGCCATTTTACCGCGGGTAATTATTATCAAGAATTGTTTGCAGACCCAGTTAATCCATTGGTGATTTATTCTATGAATACTTGGGCTCAAATCAGCACAGATGGCGGTAGATCATTCAAGGGTATTGGCGAAAACAATAAGCACGTTGACAACCACGTAATTTGGGTAGACCCCTCTAATACCAAGCATTTTTTAATGGGCTGTGACGGTGGTTTGTATGAAACATTTGATGCGGCAGCACATTGGGATTATAAAGCCAACTTGCCCATCACTCAGTTTTACAGAGTTACCGTAGACAACGAAAAGCCTTTTTACAATATTTATGGTGGCACACAAGACAATAATACTTTGGGTGGACCATCAAGAACAACAAGTGCATCTGGCATTCATAATTACAATTGGTTTGTAACGGTTGGTGGAGATGGTTTCAAAACAGTTGTAGACCCTAATGACCCTAATACTGTTTATTCTCAGTGGCAATATGGTGGTCTCATCCGTTTCAATAAAAAAACAGGTGAAGCGTTTGATATCAAACCACAAGAAAAACCTGGTGAGCCAGCTTACAAGTTCAATTGGGATGCGCCAATTCTTATTAGCCATCACAACCCTTCAACCCTTTATTTTGCTGCACAAAAGGTGTTTAAAAGCAATGATAAAGGCCAAACCTGGGAAGTCATTAGTCCTGATTTAAGCAGAGGCATAGACCGTAATAAATTACCAGTAATGGGGAAGGTGTGGAGCATGGATGCTGTAGCTAAAAACCAATCTACAAGCATGTATGGCAATATTACAGCATTAGCTGAATCGCCATTGAATTCTAATATTTTAATTGCTGGAACAGACGATGGATTGATTCACATCAGTGCAGATGGCGGTAAGAACTGGCAAAAATATGAGTCTTTTCCTGGTGTGCCTAAAAACACACTGGTTCAAAACGTATATGCTTCAAAGCATTCTTACGCGATTTATGCGGTCTTTAACAACCACAGAAATGGCGATTTTAAACCCTATTTATTAAAGTCTGAAGACTTGGGTAAAACATGGGTGGCCATTCAAAATGATTTGCCAAGCAGAGGCACAGTAAATTGCTTTACAGAAGATCACAAAAACAAGCAACTGATGTTTGTGGGCAGTGATTTTGGATTGTTTGTATCAGTGAATGCCGGCAAACATTGGCAAGCCTTTAAATCAGGCTTACCGCCAACAACCATCAAAGAAATTGCCATCCAAGAAAGAGAAAATGATCTTGTACTTGCTACCTTTGGTAGAGGGTTTTATGTGTTAGATGATTATTCATTATTGCAAACATTTGATGCCCAATCTGAACGCATTAACCAATCGCCGATTAGTATTTTACCCATTAAAGACGCGTTGGTATATATTCCTTCAACACCGCTGGGCCACAAAGGCAAGTCTTTCCAAGGAGAAAGCTTTTATACGGCAGAAAACCCTGCTATCGGTGCAACGATTTACATTCATGTGCGTGATGATTATTCTAGTCTTCAAAGCCAAAGAACAGAAAGAGAAAAAACCAGCATCAATGATTTTTATCCAAGCAAGGACAGCATAAGAATGGAGCAAAATGAACAGGAGTCTTTTTTATGGGTAATGATTAAAGATGCTCAAGGTAATTTGGTAAGACAGTTTAAACGCCCTATTAGCAAAGGCATTAATAAGTTAGTTTGGAATGGCCGTTACGACAAAACCAGCCCAATTACATTCTATGTTCCTGACCCTAATAACCCCTATGAAGGCGACGATCAAGGTGCTTTGGCAATGCCAGGCAAATACAGCATTCAATGCCTGATTGTAAAGGATCTAAAAGTCGTTACAAATAGTGAGTCTCAAACTTTTGAATTACAAAGTTTATATCCTATCACATCTGACCCTAAATTCAATCAAAAATTAGCTGATTTTAGAGCGGTTGTTTTAGGCGTAAATCAATACATAGACCACCTAAACAACAAGATGAGTTTTATTAAGCAAGGCATGAATCAATTGGCTTCTGTGAGCTATTTAAACAACATTTCTGAGATTGAACGTTTGACCCATGATATTCAATTAAAACTACATGGAGATGGCGCTTTAGCTTCTAGAGAATTTGAGGTTTTGCCAGGTCTTGTTGGCGCATTAGAGGGCATAGTAGGTGGATTGTGGTCAACCAGTCAAACACCTTCTACAACATATTTGAATAAGTTTGATCAGATTCAAATTGACTTTGCACCGGTGTATGAACAAGTTAAACAATTAGATGAAAAAGTAAAGGCGCTTGAGCAATTTTTGAACGATAGTAAGTTTCCATACACCCCTGGAAGATTACCTGTTTGGAGCAAGTAATGTATTAGCATTTTGACAGACAATCAATATAAAATTTTGTACTTTAAAACTTTGTAAGGTAGTTCATTGTTTTACTATACTAATACAAAACCCTAGGATGTTTAAAAACATACTTTGTTCACTTTTTTTGCTGCTATTTATAACAGCTAAAGGTTCGCACATAGTGGGCGGGGAAATGTATTATGCCTATACGGGTACCACAGGGTCTAATACAAATTATAGGGTAACCTTTTACTTGTTTGTTGATTGTAAAAACGGTTCTACTAGTTCAATTGACCAAGATAAAAATGCCTATTTAAATGTATTCACTACAGGCTCTAGCAAATACACGCTTTATAAAACATATGCATTAACCAATGCTAGAACAGGCCCTGTTAGGGTATCGGATTTTAAGTACAGTTGTTTAAAAAACAAGCCTGATGTTTGCGTCGATAAATATACTTACACGGTTGATGTATCCTTACCGCCTAGTGCAAATGGCTATGTATTGAGTTATGAACGTTGTTGCAGAAATTCTACTACAGTCAACATACAAAATCCTGGCTCTACAGGTGCCACTTATTGGACATCTATTCCGGGTAGTAGTTTAGTGAACAAAGACAACAGCCCGGTGTTTAAGAGTTTACCACCCACTTTCATTTGTATCAATGCCCCATTTACTTTTGACAACAGCGCAACAGATGCAGATGGAGATTCATTGGTGTATGAGCTTTCTACCCCATACAAAGGAGCGAGTTCCAATTCACCTATACCTGGGCCCAACAACGCAACTAATCCGGCCAATTTTTCAAACATTTCTTGGTTAACTTCTTCTGGTTACAATCAAAGCAATCAGATAGATGGCATTCCCAAAATGACCATTAATTCCAAAACCGGAAAATTAACAGTGGTACCAACCAAAATGGGCCAGTATGTAATAGGCATCAAGGTTAAACAGTACCGCAAAGGGGTATTGATAGGAGAGAGCAAACGCGATGTGCAATTCAATGTGATCAGTTGCATCTTTGAAGTGGTTTCGGCTTTTTTTAGCCCTTCATTATTGTGTTCTGAAGCCATAGTGCCTTTTCAAAATTTAAGCCAAGGAGGTACAAGTTTTTCATGGGATTTTGGAGACACTGCGCTCAGTAATGATACTAGCAATTTAAAAGTACCCGCTTATGCCTATCAAAACAGTGGTAATTTTAAGGTAAAACTTATAGCTCGAACATCAGTTTGTGCCGATACTTTTGAATACGACGTGGAAGTAAAAAAGGCCTTTCATGTAAAACTTCCTAAAGACACTATCATTTGCGGCCCTTTCAAAGAGCAGATAACGGCTAATATTCCAAATAAAACGTATAGCTGGAATACTTCAGATACCACTCAAACCATTACTGTTAACAAGGGTGGTTATTACAGTGTTTTAGTGTCTGAACCCCCGTGTTATAGCCGCGATACAATGTTTATTTTAAACGATTTGAGTACCATGACACTGGGCCCTGATTCAGTGATTTGTATTGATCAATTTAAACCTTTTGTATTCTCTGTTCCTAATATTTACAAAACCTATCAATGGAGTAATGGGAGCGACACGGCTTTTACGATCATTAATCAATTCGGTAAATATGATCTTACAACTATAAATGCCAACGGTTGTCAGTTTAAAGATACCATTGCCTTTATCGCCTATGATTTACCGGTTGTAAAATTGCACGATACCCTCATGTGCAGAGGTACTAGCAAATGGTTAAATGGCACCAATTTAATGGTTAATCAAAGGGCTGAGAGCAAGTATTTATGGAACACAGGTGCCACAACACCAACAGTTATTGTTTATGATACCGGCTACTATACTGTCACTGTCTCCAATAAATATTGCAAAAGTGCAGACACCGCCCACATCGATTTTTTTGTTACAGGTATAGACTTAGGTGCGGATACCTTCTATTGCGGACCGGTTTCAAGGTTATATGTGCCACTTCAGAATTTTGTAAGTTATCTGTGGCAAGATGGCTCAACTTCATCTACACATTTAGCCACTAGTCCTGGTAAAAAGAAATTGACCATTGTGTCCATCAATGGTTGCATAGAGTCTGATTCAGCCAATATTATTCAATACCCAGTACTTGATCCTGGTTTAGGGCCAGATACCACTGTTTGTATATCATCTTCAGTCTATATAAGAGCTATTCCGGGCATGCGTCAATACCTTTGGAATACAGGAGAAACCACAGCGACCATTCATACCCTTAACAAAGGATTGTTTTATGTTTTTGTGAAGAGCCCTGTTGGGTGTGAAGCTTCAGATAGTATGCGCATTGTTGCAGATGGTAATGCCTTGCCAAATGAAATGTATATGCCCTCTGCGTTTAGCCCCAACAATGACCAATTAAACGACTTCTATCCAGACAATCATTATACCAGCCCTGGCTCAGATTATGAGTTAAACATCTATAACCGTTGGGGTCAAGAAATCTTCAGAAGTTACGAAATCGACAAGCAATGGGATGGCACATTTAATGGCTCAGAATGCCCTCAAGACATTTACTTGTTCAAAATCAAATACCGTAGTTGCGACGACCATTTAAGATACTTTAGAGGGACAATCACCTTGGTTCGTTAAGGAATTGTTTAAACTTTGTTAAAAATTTTTTAACTGATTTATAGCAAGTTAGGGCAATAGTCCAATGTTTTATCTGGTAAGCGCTTGTTTAAATAACCATTATTCTTAGTTTTACAAAACCTATTAAATAATTACGCTTATGAAAAAAATTTACTTATTTCTTTGCTTGTTCCTAGGTTTTATAGGAACAGCAAGGGCCCAGAACATTCAAGTGACGGGTAAAGTGACACAAAGCTCTGATGGAAAACCCATTCAAGGAGCAACTATTGAGGTTAAGGGAACTATTAACTCAGCCACCACAGATGCTAATGGTGATTTTACCATTCAATGTGATCAGGCTGCTACATTGGTAGTATCTTATTTAGGCATGAAGACTTCAGAAGTTTTGGTGTCTAATCAAACCACTTTAAACATTTCGCTTGAAGATGATGCTACTAGTTTAAGACAAACTGTTGTTACTGCTTATGGTTTAAAACGAAGCAAAGCACAGTTAGGTTATGCTGCGCAAAAAATCTCAGGAACGGAAGTTACAACCACTAGGAGCAACAATGCATTGAGTGCTTTGAGTGGAAAAGTGGCTGGTTTGGAGATTAAAACCAATAACCAAATGGGCGGTAGTACAAATGTTGTGGTTAGGGGCTTCAAGTCATTAACAGGCAACAATCAAGCTTTAATTGTTGTTGATGGTGTTCCATATGATAATTCAAACACAAATAGCGCCAACCAGTCTACAGCCAGAGGTGGTTATGATTTTGGTAACGCAGGTGCAGACATCAACCCTGATGATATTTTATCTATAAACGTTTTGAAAGGCGCAGCCGCTACAGCATTATATGGCTCTAGAGCAGCTAATGGTGTTGTATTAATTGAAACTAAAAAGGGTAAAAAAGGTATGAGTTTGGTCATTAACATGGGTGGTTCTCGTGGTTTTATTGACAAGTCAACAATGCCTCAATACCAAAATCAATATGGTGCAGGTTATGGCCCTTTTTATGGCGACTCTTTAGGAGGGTATTATTACGAAGATGATATCGATGGAGATGGTATTAAAGACCTAATCGTTCCTACAACAGAAGACGCATCATTTGGCGGAAAATTTGATCCAAATCTTAAGATTTATGATTGGAGATCCTTAGATCCTACTGATAAAGAACACTATTTAAAACCTACAGCATGGGTAGCCGCTAAAAATACGCCAGCTTATTTTTTAAGAAACCCATCTGCTATGAGTAATAGTTTTACCTTGTTTGGTGGTAGCGATAAATCTACTTACAAATTGGGCTACACAAGAAATACTGAGCAAGGAATGTTGCCTAACAGCAGTCTCTACAAGAATATTATGAATTTCAATATCAACAATCAATTGACTAAAAAATTGACAGCTGGTATTTCTGCCAATATTTCATTTAATGGCGCAAACGGTAGGTATGGTACAGGTTACGATGCTAAAAATCCTATGACCAATTTCCGTCAATGGTGGCAAACCAATGTGGACATGAAAGACTTGGAAGATGCTTTTAACAGAAACAAAGAGAGAAACACCACATGGAATTGGGCAGATTATGCTAACGTAGGCGCTGGTCCAATCTATTGGGACAACCCTTATTTTGTAAGATATAAGAGTTATGAAACCGATGAAAGAACCAGAATTTTTGGTAATACTTCTTTAAACTATCAGATGAATAAATGGTTGAATATCACTGGTAGAGTTGCGATGGATGGATACAATGAACAACAGGAGGAGAGAATCGCAATTGGTTCAATTGATGTTTCAAATTATTCTAGATACAATAGGAATTACAGAGAGTTCAACTATGACTTATTTGGCGAGTACAACAAAGAATTATCTAAAAATGTTAAACTTACAGGCATTACCGGTATCAATATTCGCAAACAAACCATTCAATCAATTTTTGCGACCACCAATGGCGGTTTAAATGTTCCGAATCTATACTCTTTAAGCAATTCAGTAAACGCTTTAGAGCCACCTAGCGAATCATATGTTGGTAAGCAAGTAAACGGTGTATACTCTAACTTAAACTTCGGTTATAAAAATTTCCTTTACATCGACATGACCGCTAGAAATGATGTTTCGAGTACACTATCAAAAGGCAATAATTCATACTTTTATCCTTCATTGTCTGGAAGCTACTTATTTGCAGATCATTTAAGAAAACTGGTAGGCAATTCATTAAATTGGTTAACCTACAGTAAAGTAAGAGCCAACCATGCACAAGTTGGCGCTGATGCGCCATATGCTGCAACTAAGAATTATTTCTCAGCCGTAACAAGCTTTAATGGCAACGCTATTTATACTGTTCCAAGCATAATGAATAATCCTAATCTTCAACCTGAAAAAACTAAAAGCACTGAGTTCGGTTTAGAAATGTCTTTCTTAAAAAACAGAATAGGATTTGATATTAATAAGTACCACGCTTTAACGGTAAATCAAATTATCCCTGTTGATGTTTCAAGAGCTACAGGTTATTCTCAAAAATTCATCAATGCCGGTTCTATCTTGAATAAAGGTATTGAATTGACAATGTTTATTAGCCCAATAAAGAAGAAAGATTTCAGCTGGGATATCAATTTAAATTGGTCTAGAAACCGCAACACTGTTTTATCGTTACCGGATATTGATAATATCACATTGGCTTCCTTACAAGGTGGTGTATCAATCAACGCAAGTGTTGGTGAAGCTTATGGTACCATTAAAGGTAAAGACTATATTTACGATGATAAAGGCAATAGAATGATTGATACCAATACCGGCTATTGGATGGTTACAGCCTCTTCTAATAATATCATTGGTAATATTACGCCAAAATGGATTGGCGGAGTTCGCAACTCGTTTAAATACAAAAACTTTGCATTTGGATTTTTGATAGATATGAAAAAGGGCGGAAGTGTTTTCTCTCTCGATCAATTCTATGGCGCACAAACAGGTATCTATGATAACTCAGTTGGCAAAAACGATTTAGGCAATGATATCCGTGCAGATATTTCTGAAGGCGGCGGAGTGATTTTAGATGGCGTTAAACCAGACGGAACTAAGAACGATATCAGAGTAAATTATGATTACTTTTTAAACAATGCAAAAGCACCAGTAGATTTTGTATACAACGCTGGTTTCATTAAGCTAAGAGAAGTAACCTTTAATTACACAGTGCCACAAAAGTTTTTTACTAAATACAAAGCCATCAAAGGAATTGATATTTCAATTTATGGCAGAAACTTATGGATCATTAAGAAATATGTACCGTATTCAGATCCAGAAGATGGCATGAGCAGCGGAAACATCCAAGGTTTTCAAACGGGTGCTTATCCTAACACAAAATTGTATGGTGCAAACGTTAAATTTAGTTTTTAATCAATCTTAATCAAACAATAAAATGAAAAAAATATTTATAATTTTACTTGGTGTTGGATTGTTAATCGGATGTAAAAAATTCGAGGATTTAAATACGAATCCAAAACAGCCAACAAGTGTTCCATCTAATTTCCTTTTGACATCTGCTCAAAAGAATTTAGTGGATATTATGACTTCTTCAAATGTTAACCGAAATATCTTCAGATTATGGAGTCAACATTGGACAGAAACTACCTATTTTGACGAGAGTCGTTATGATATTGTTACCAGAGGAATTGCTGCCAATTTTTGGACCGCTTTATACAGAGATGTGCTAAAAGATTTACAAGCTTCAAAAGATGCTGTTAAGTCTGATGCACTTATTACAGACGAAACTGTAAGGGCATCACAATTGGCTACCATTGATGTGATGGAAGTATATACATGGCATATTTTGGTCAATACTTTTGGCAATGTTCCATATAGTCAATCTCTTGACATCAATACGCCATTACCGGCTTACGATGATGCGAAGACCATATACACGGATCTATTTAAGCGTTTAGATGATGATATGACCGCATTAAGCGCTGGTTCTAGTAGCTTTAGTAGTGGTGATTTGATCTATAGTGGCGACAACAGTATGTGGTTAAAATTTGCGGCAACACTTAAGATGAGAATGGCGCTTTGTTTGGCCGAAACGGATGCCCCATCAGCTAAATCTAAATTTGAAGCAGCTTTGCCTATGGCTATGTCATCATCTGCAGACAATGCAACTTTTCATTATTTAACCACCCCTCCAAACACCAATCCTGTTTGGGTTGATTTGGTTCAAAGTGGCAGAAAAGATTTTATTGCCTCTGAAACCATGGTGAAACTATTGGATTCATTGAATGACCCAAGAATGCCATTGTATTTCACCACCAACAATGCCGGTATTTACAAAGGTGGTATCAATGGTACAGGTAACTCTTACACTAAGAATTCCAAACCAAGTTTAGCCGTTAGAGCAGCAGATGCACCGAGTACTTTAATCAGTTACACTGAAGTAGAGTTTATGTTGGCCGAAGCAGCTGCTAGAAATTGGTCAGTTTCTGGTACTGCTCAAGATCACTATAATGCCGGCATTACAGAATCTATTCTAGAATGGGGTGGTTCTTCAGGAGATGCAAGTGCTTATATAGCTCAATCCTTTGTTGACTATGCAAGTGCAGAATCAGGAGCTACTTGGAAAGAAAAAATTGGCAATCAGAAATGGCTTGCATTATATAACAGAGGCTTTGATGCTTGGACTGAATGGAGAAGATTAGATTTTCCAAATTTAATACCACCGCCAGGCTTAACTAATGCTGATATTCCTACAAGGTTTACCTACCCAATCAATGAACAAACAATCAATGCCGGAAATTATTCTAGTGCATCGGCTGCAATTGGTGGTGATAAATTAACCACAAAATTGTTTTGGGATAACTAAATATACTATTTACTTTAAAAAAGGCCGTTTTTGCGGCCTTTTTTTGTTTCTAAGCAGGTTTCTCAACTTTTTTAGGGGCTAACTTCACCCGCCCCAATTTTCTCTGTCTAAGCTTCTGTAATGAATGGCTTCTGCTAAATGTTGGGTTTTAATCTCTTCAGAGGCATCTAAATCTGCTATGGTTCTTGAGACTTTTAAAATTCTATCATAGGCTCTTGCGCTTAAATTCAGTTTGTTGATGGCCGTTTTTAACAACTGTTTGCCGGTCTCATCAATGGCGCATATCTGTTTGATTTTGTTACTTGGCATTTGTGCATTGCAATACACCTCTTGCAAGTGTTCGTATCGTTTAGATTGAATTTCTCTGGCGGCAATTACCCTTGCTCTAATGGCATCGCTTTTTTCACTGGCTGTTCTACTCGAAGCCAATTCTTCAAACGAAACAGGTGTTACTTCAATGTGAATGTCAATTCTGTCGAGCAATGGGCCACTGATTCGACTCAAGTATTTTTGAACCAAATTACTACCGCAAACACAGGACTTTTCAGGATGATTAAAATACCCGCATGGGCAAGGATTCATGCTGGCTACCAACATAAAGCTTGAGGGATAATCAACTGAGAATTTTGCTCTTGAAATGGATATTTTTCTCTCTTCAAGCGGTTGTCTTAAAACCTCTAATACATTCCTTTTAAACTCAGGCAATTCATCAAGAAACAAAACCCCGTTGTGAGCCAAAGAAATTTCACCCGGTTGAGGTGTGTTTCCTCCACCCACTAAAGCCACATCTGAAATGGTGTGATGCGGCGATCTGAAAGGCCTTAAAGCCACAATTCCACTTGATAAATGAATAGTCCCAGCCACGGAATGAATCTTAGTGGTTTCTAGGGATTCTTCTAAAGTCATAGGAGGTAAAATGCTCGGCAAACGTTTGGCTAACATAGTTTTCCCTGCACCAGGCGGTCCAATCAAAATAATGTTGTGCCCACCAGCTGCTGCAATTTCCATGGCGCGTTTAATGTTGTCTTGCCCTTGCACATCAGAAAAATCCAAATCGCCTTTTACCATTATTCGGTTAAACACAAGATCGTGGTTTTTAGGTTCTGCTTCAATCAATTGAATGCCTTTTAAATGCTCAATAATCTCATTCAAATGTGAAACACCATACACCTCAATTCCCTCAACAACTGAAGCTTCTTTGGCATTTGATTTAGGAATAAAAATACTTTTGTAGCCCTCTTGTTGTGCTTGAATTGTCATTGGCAAGGCTCCTCTGATCGGTAAAACAGACCCATCTAAAGACAATTCACCCATCATGATGCAGTCTACTAAATCAACGTGTACAGGCAATTGTTCATCTGCCGCTAAAACGCCAATAGCTATAGCTAAATCGTAAGCACTGCCTTCTTTTTTAATGTCGGCAGGAGCCATATTAACCACTACTTTTTTTCTCGGAAATTGGTAGCCATTGTTTTTAAACGCAGTGGTAATTCGAGTCCAACTTTCTTTCACCGCATTATCCGGTAAACCAACCAAGAAAAACTTAGCGCCATCAGGGGTTACATTTACCTCTATGGTAATGGTGTGGGCATTGATTCCATATACTGCAGAGCCTTGCGTCTTGACCATCATTGTGATTCAAAAGTAGTTTGTAGTTTCGAGGCACAAAACCCTATTTGATAGCTGTACTCATAATCTGATTTTGGAGAATTATTTACAATTTAATTAATCTTGTTTAATTCAAATATTTATCAATCTTTGCAAGCAACTACAATATAAGCACCTAATTATGTCACAAACACCTTATTGCCCAATGTGTGATAGCTATCACCACAAATCAGAATCATTTTATGATAAAGCATTAGATCAATCCATTTATTTGTGTTCTAACAAATGCAAAAATGAGTATGCGAATAAAAAAGCTAACCCAAATTTTAAAAGCAAACAAGATATTGAAAACGATAGAATGAGGGAGGAACAACAAGAGCTATTAGCTGCCAAAAAAGCAAAGCGAGATGCAATTTTGAACGATATTGACAATGGTAATTATTCAGATAATTCGAGTAGTGGAAAGTCGGCGAGTGCAATAAGAGCCGAAATGGAAGCTGATAAACAGCGCGCTGAACAAGAAGCTAAAGAAGCAGCTGCAAGAAAACAAAGAGCAGATCAATTAAGACGTGAAGGCAAGAACTTCCAGGCGTTTTTAGTGGAGTTCCAAAACGGTATAATTGCAGTTGTATCTGTAATCTTTTTAGTAGGTCTTGGAGCCTATTTTATGATTGATGGCGAAAATCAAAAACAAAATGCTGTGCAGATCAATTCTGATTTAGAAAAAATAGAGGATTCGGTACGAATTTATATCAATGAAAAGAACTTTGATCGCTCACTGGTTTTAGCCAATCAATTGAATCATCCATTACACGAAGTATACGAAGGCAAAGGCACTATGTGGGAAAGTGAGTTTTATGATTTGTATTGGAATAAGAAACGCGAAGAATACAAAGAAATCATCTTGAATAAAGGTTCTTTGACAGAAGATAAATCTGAAGAAAATAAGGAATCGAGCAAATCAAAGAAAAAGAAATCTTCTAAGCAAGAAGAGGAAGTAAATGAGACTTCTGATGAGATTAATACTGATGAAGAAAAGTCAGTTACTGATGAAGAATTAGATCCAGAATATCAATAATTATTGACGGCTTTTTGTGAGCTTGACAATAAATGTCGAAAACAATCGTTTTTGAATTAAAGTCAAGCTCATGAACAAGTTAATTTTAATCGCATTATTGATCTTTATGTCATCATTCGTTAGGCATAAAGAAATCATCGTATTACCCAATGGGCAAAAGGTATCTGCAAGGCAATACAAGCGCATGCAATACCGAAACAGTCATAGGCATCATCGCTTTGCTAAACGACACCATCCTAAAAAGATAATTGTGGTGCGTTAAGCTTAAATATGTTGTTCGATGAAATCAATTAAGCTGTGAATACATTTGATGTGTATTTCTTGAGCTCTATCGGCATAGTTAGAGAAAGGTGCTCTGATTTCTATATCACACATTTCAGCCATTTTACCACCGTCTTTTCCGGTTAAACCAACAACGGTAATGCCTTTTGTTTTGGCTACCTCAATGGCCTTTAAAATATTCTTCGAATTACCACTGCTGCTAATAGCTAATAAGACGTCGCCGCTTTGACCAACGGCTTCTAAATACCTCGAAAAAACAAAGTCATAACCATAATCATTGCCTACGCAAGACATATGGCTTGGATCTGAAATTGATATGGCAGCCAATGCTGGTCTATCATTTCTATAACGACCACTCAATTCTTCTGCAAAGTGCATGGCATCACACATGCTACCACCATTGCCACAACTAATGATTTTATGGTTTTGTTTTAAAGCATTCACCATGGCTTCCCCAGCTTTTTCAAGCTGTTCAAAGTTTGACTGCTGACTTAAAAATTGGCTTAAAATGGCCTGCGCTTCTTCAAAATGTGATTGAATACTCATTTGTTTTTCTTTTTAAATTCCGATAATCCATTCTCTAAGAATTTTAAAAATTCTTCAGTATCAAATTGTTTATGATTGATTTCGCTTCCCACAGGTGTTTGAAGTAAATCTTCTTTGCCATCTAACAAACAATACAAAGGCTGAGAATTTTTACCAAAATAACAGATTTCAATTTCTGTGTTTTTATGCCCTAAGGTTTTAATAATTCGCTTGCTGTATTTGCCGGTAAACCATTCCGTTTCTGGTAGTTTTACCTTTTTGTCATCTACATACAAAGAGGCGATTACATATTCTTCTCTCAATAATTTCAATACCCTTGGATCACTCCAAACCATTTCTTCCATCTTTCTGCAATTCACACAACCATGACCAGTAAAATCTATAAATAATGGCTTTTTTAATGACTTGGCACACTCAACAGCTTCATCATAATCATAGTAACCTGTTAAGCCATGAGCAATATGGAAGTCTTGGCTGTAGTTGGGTTTTTTACACATATTACCTTGAATGCCTTGAGCTTCTCTAATACTGCGATTGATATCAAAATCTTGAGTACTCATAGGTGGCAAGTATCCAGAAAGGGCCTTCAAAGGCGCACCCCATAAACCAGGTATCATATACATAACAAAACTCAAAGTGATGGTTGCTAACAGTAATCTAGGCACCTTTAGGTAGGGCATATCACTGTCGTGAGAAAACTTCAATTTACCCAAAAGGTAAAGACCCATCAAGCCAAATATGATGATCCATAAACTTAAGTATACTTCTCTATCAAGTATATGCCAATGATAGGTTTGATCTACTATACTTAAAAACTTAAGAGATAGAGCCAATTCTACAAATCCGAACACCACTTTAACACTGTTTAACCAACCGCCAGATTTAGGCAAGTTGCTCAACCAATTTGGAAAAATGGCAAACAATGAAAATGGCAAGGCAAAAGCAAAACCAAAACCAAGCATGGCAATGATAGGTCTTGAAAATTCACCGCCAGCACTTTGTACTAAGACTGATCCAACAATAGGTCCGGTACATGAAAAGGATACAATTGCAAGCGTTAATGCCATGAAAAATATGCCATACAAACCGCCTTTATCTGCTTCTCTATCTACTTTATTAGTAAGTGCAGTAGGCAATACAATTTCAAATGCCCCGAAGAAGCTGAACGCAAAAATTAGAAAGATGATGAAGAATAGAATATTTGGGATCCAATGAGTAGATATAAAATTACCTGCATCTGCGCCAAAGGCGAAGGCAGTTAAAGTACCGATAATGACGTATATTCCAATAATAGAAATGCCAAAAAACAAGCCGTTCATAATGGCTTTGCTCTGGCTTTTTTTGTCTTTCAAAAAGAATGAAACCGTCATAGGAATCATAGGAAACACACAAGGCGTTAGCAAGCCCGCTAGCCCTGATAAAAAGGCTAACCAAAACAAGCCCCAATTGCTTTCGGTATCTGTTTCAGACAGTTCGCCATTGAAAGTTTTATTAATACATTTAGCGTTGGGTGCTTGAGGGTCAAATTTATAAGACATAACAGCATTAGTATTACTGGTTTGAGTGCTGTCTATGGCTTGAGTGGTATCAACTGGCGTTACTACCGGTTCAACTGGCGCTACTTCTTCAACCGCTTCCGCAATTGAAGCACCTTCAGCCTTTAATTGACCTTTAAAATTAACAGGAATTAAGGACCCAAAATTAAAACATTGAGCATCTGTACACCATTGGCCTTCAATAGTACCTTTGATATCTATATTGTTGCTTAATACTTTAATTTTTTGTCTGACCTCGGCTTGGTTAAAGAATTCACCGACTTCACAGTTAAAAATTTCGTCTTTGATTTTTTTATCACCTATACTGAATGGTTCACCTAGCAATTGATAAGCAGCTTGTTTTTCAAAGTTCACAATCAATTTCAAAGGCCCTATATCACATTTGTTATAAGTGCTATACATGTGCAGCCCAGCAGGTATATTGGCTTTTAATATGACTTCAACAATATCGCCTGTTTTAGGATGCTCCTTGTTAAAAGTTACTTTAAAAGTGGGCTGAGCAGGTTCTTGGTTTTCAGCTTTTACAACAAAGTTGATGAGGAGAAAACAGATGATCCAAACAATTCTGAGCTTATGCATAACGTTATCAATACAATATACAAAAATAGTAAGTCCTTATGAGTTGACCACCATATTAGACAAAATTGATTTATTTTGGGACTTATTTCAGCAATAATTCAAGTAATTTTGTAAAATGAAACGCTTCATGCTTTGGGCCATCAGTCTTTTGATTTCAATCGAAGTCTATGCCCAAAATACATCTGTAAAACAATACATTGATTCTTTTAAAGATGTGGCTATGAAAGAAATGATTGATTTTAAAATACCCGCTAGTATTACTTTGGCTCAGGGTTTATTAGAGAGCGGCAGTGGAAATAGCAGATTGGCCAAGGAGGGCAACAACCATTTTGGTATAAAATGTAAAAAAGAATGGACAGGATGCACCATACTCGAAGACGATGATGCTTTGCAAGAGTGCTTTAGATGTTATAGCAATCCTAGAGAATCGTATTATGATCATTCTAAATTTTTACGAGAAAACAGACGTTATGGCCCTCTGTTTACATTAAGTATCAATGATTACAAAGCTTGGGCCAATGGTTTATTAACTGCGGGCTATGCTACTAATCCTAAATATGCGGAACTTTTAGTGTCTACTATTGAAAGGAATAAATTAATGCTGTTTGATTCGATGGTGTTAAATGGCTACATCCCATTTAACGCTAAATTAGAACCTAATATTCAGATTGTAGATAATCAGGTGCCATCAAGCATGGCTAAAAAATTAGAAAGCCCAGATCAATTTGCCAAAGAGCACAATAGCTCAGAAAAAAAGATATTAAAATACAATGACTTGCCAGAAAACACCATCATTGAACCTGGAGAAGTCTTGTATTTGAAACCTAAAAAGAAAAAAGCTAGCGTACCAACTCATTTGGTTCAAATGGGTGAAACCATGTGGCTGATTTCCCAAAAGTATGCTGTAAAACTCAATTCCCTTTACAGAAAGAATTTAATGGATGAAGGCACCGAGCCTAAGCCTGGTGTGGTTTTGCAATTGCAAGACAAAGCAAGTATAAGACCAGATACCGGAAGATTGATAGATAAAGCACAAAAAACCCATATCGTATTAATGGGTGAAACATTATACGCTATTTCAAAGAAGTATGGCGTTAGCGTTGAAGATTTAAAATCTGCGAATCAACTAAGTACTGATCAGATTTCAAGAGGGCAGGAGTTGATAGTGCCTGATTCACAACAAAATTATCTATTGTATGAGGTTAAATCTGGTGATACCCTTTTTGGCATTTCTAGAAAATTTGGCAAAAAAGTAGAAGAAATAAAAAATTGGAACCAAATGGTCAATGATGGCCTGCAATTAGGCCAAAAATTGAAGATTTACCCATAATAGTTAAGCAACTGAATTTCAGTTGTTTAAGAATCCTGTTGATAAAAATTCTCATTTTTTTGTCAGAAAGCACTTTAAAAAATAAATAATAATTTGTTTTTATTGATAACTTGTTTATTTTTGGCCTCTGATAAATAATTTAAATCCGCATTATGAAAAAATTAATTACTAATTTACAAATGCTGAAAGTGCTCGTTTTAACTACGCTTTTTTCAGCGTTTGGTTTTAGCGCTTACGGACAGCCTGCGCCCTGGTGTGATGGGTTTCACACTTACAACAACACAACTTATTACACCTCGAGTAACTACATTTTTGCTCTTGAACAAGTAAGAATTAGTGTTGGTTCTCAAGTATTAATCAATGTGCCAGCTGATGGATACAGTGGTGGTACCACTTGTGGTTCAGAATGGCGTTTAGCCAACACAACTGCCAAAGCTTTTGACATTACTGCAGGTAATACCTATAAGGTAGAAGCCAGTGGTTCTAGTGGATCATATGCTTATGGTGGTTCAATTGGTGCTTTCATTGATTATAACAATGATAAAGACTTTTTAGATGCTGGTGAGTATTTAGGTGCTTTCTCAGTTGCTGGTACTGTGCAAGTACCTTCAGCTTTAGGTTCTTTGTCATTTAAAGTACCTTGTACAGTTACGCCATCAGCTACTCGTTTGAGAGTTGTTGGTAACTACGCAGGCTACCCAATGAACGCTTCTTATGGTTGTTCTACTTGTGGTGGTCCTCCATACTATGGCGAAACTATGGATTTCAGCATTAACTTAACACTTCCAACAAGTGTTTTTGCTAATTTCATTGCGCCAAACCAAGCTTTCATTAAAACTGTAAACAAATTCATCAACTCAAACCAATCAGGTTACACTGAGCACGCTTGGGATGCTAATAATGATGGTACTTGGGAACAAAGAGGTATCACTCCAAACTATCAGAACGCACAAATGATGTGGACTACTCCTGGAAACAAATGTGTGAAATTAAGAAGCACAAACTGTTTAGGT
>JAURIG010000027.1 GCA_030832905.1 Bacteroidota bacterium | reverse complement strand
AACGCCTTCAATTAAAACTTCTTCTGCATCATCCACAGTATTAAATTCTGGCCTGTGTCCTGACATTAGTGAAAATGCAGGATAACGATAATTCATGTTGTCCTTTGCAATAAAAGTACTAATCCTCAATTCAGAATCTAACTGGGCTATTTTCAAATTTGCCTCTTCAATTTCACCAGGATTTTGGCAGAATTGTAAGGCAATGTTTGCACTGTCAAGGTATAAATAAGGTAATTTTAAGTCATAAAAACCATTGAGCACAGTAGCACTGTAAAACGAGGTGATTTCAGCTTTTGTGTAATAGTACTTCCAGTCTTTTTGCTCGGCCAATACCAATTTAGAAAGACTTAAAAGGGTTAAAAGTAAAATAGATTTGAGTCTTAGTAATTTCATTGTTTATAGGTGTTTCTAATCAACAATAATAATTCAAGTCAACAAGTATTAAAAATATTATTTGCAAAATTTAATTTTTGCCTTTAACCTTGAAATTGAATTAAGATTGCATTTCCAAAAAAGTCATTTATAAATTTAAACCTCAAATTTTATGATAGCAGACAGTTTCAAAGCTTTTTTTGCTCAACCCATCAGCCGTTTTTTTAAAGCCATTCAACACGACTTTAAATTTTTAGGCAGCTCAATAATTGGTGTTATTACTTTAAAGACTTTTATTGATGATCAGAAATCGCATGTGTTGGAGCGATCTGTGCATACATTTGAATTGTTAATTAAGGTCATCATTATAGGATTTGCAGTTAATGAGCTTAGAGAAAAAATCAATTCAAACATACTACATGATTTAATGACAGAAGGGTTTGTCATTGTTGTTTTTTATTTACTGTTTCTTGTCTTATTTTTTTGCTCCAATCTCTTAGAAAAGCTACTAAAAAATAATACACTAACAGAACTGGGCACTAGGCTCTGGAATGTGTATGTACTGATATTTATTATCTTATTACAATTCACAGATGTGATTGATGAAAAGCAAACAGATGCGATTAATAATCAGAATTTAGGGGGTCTCACAAAAGCCTTTTTTATAGGGACTTCTATACATTTCATTTATGTATTTGTGCGTTTAAAACGCGCTCAAATACTCAGCAAACGATCTCTCGTTTATCTGTTGTTTTTGATGTTGTATATTGCGCTCAGTTTATTGCTTTTTACCAGCATTGAGATAGGTTTAATATCATCCCATCCCTAAATCTTTAGCCTTATGGGCTTTGATTCTCTTAATACCAAGTTTCCATAGGTAAATATCAAAGATCACAAATAAGATGATAATGCCAACTGCTAATAAAGGACTATGGCTTGATTTTGCCCCTGTATACATCAATAAGAAATCATAAGTGCCATGTAATAGCATTGGTACGGCTAAACTCATAGCTATATGCACTTTGGCTTTTTGGGGCGTGTCGAATTTAGCCATAGAGAAGTAATAACCCATGGCCACAGCAAACAACATGTGTCCAGGAACTGCCATAACGGCTCTCATTATGACTGTGCTCATATCGCCATTCATTACATACATAATATTTTCAATCAGCGCAAATCCCATTGATACAAAAACTGCGTATATAATACCATCGTAGTATTGGTCAAAGGCAGGCGCTTTTCTAACCAACCAATATAAGATTATCCATTTGCTTAATTCTTCTGGAATAGCAGCAGTTACAAAGGCGTCAAATAAAGATTTTGGCATGCCTGAGGGTAAGTCAATGCCATTAATAGGACTCACTAAAATTAAAGTCATTATAATGGACAACCAGCCGCCAAAGAAACATTTTAATAAGAGCTTTATAGGTTCTCTATCTACATCATGTCTGTAGATCAAATACAAAATGATTAATGCTGGCGCAATTGATGAAATGAGAAGTGTCATAGTGGGTTATAAATTAATTAGATTATTTAAAAAAGCATTCAACGCGACGGTTTAACTGCTTGTCTTTTGCTGTTTTGTTTTGATTGAGTGGTTGTTGGGCACCTTTGCCTTCAGTTTGAATGTTTAAGCGTCTGTTTTTAGACAATAAATAGGTTTTGATGCTTTCTGCTCTGTTTTCAGATAAGGTTTGATTGAATGCTTCAGTGCCTGAATTATCGCAATGTCCAACAATGTAAAGTGTTTTACCTTCATTCATACTGCACCAATCAAGGAGGCGGTCGAGTACATTGTGGAAGGCGGGTTTAATGCTGTAGGCATTCACATCAAATAAAACATCAGGCATGGTAAAGAAAGATTGATCAGCAAAAGTATGCCAGTAAATGTCTGTATTCTGCGTTGCTTTTAAGGCGGCTATTTGAGCACCCGTTACAACATAGCCAGTTCTAAAATTGGTTTCCCTTATGCCGCCATCACCATCTTTACCACCCTGGGTAGGTTTAAATCCTAATGGATTGGCGTGGCAAATAAATGCGCCTTTTTGAGGGTACACTTTAAAGCCCCAATCGTCTAAATTAGTATTTAAGCCTGATAACTTATAAGGGCCTTGCCAGTTTTGCCAATCATCAAGATTTGTTCGTTTAAAAGCATAAACATTTAAATCTGTGCTATTTGCTTCATATCCATTAGAACTGAGGTATAAGGTTAAGCCATCTTCAGACAACCAAGGGGTTCTTTCAGCACCAGCACTGTTGACTATGGCTCCAAGAGAGATAGGAACTTGCCAATATCCTTCTTTCTGAATGCTCACATACACATCAGTATTGCCCCAAGTGGATTGATTCCAAAGCCATCCTTTTTTATGATAGGCACCAACATGGCCAGGCCTGTCTGATACAAATACGATGGCATTGCCTTGATCAACCATAATGGCATCTGCTTCAGTGAAGATAGAATTGACTGGTTCAGGCAAATGTTTAATTTGAACACTTGAACCCTTAACACTGACATCAAAAATATCTGAGGTTTCTGTGCCGTTGTTGGCTGTTTTGGGGCCTAATTTTTCTGGGTAATTGCCACATATTAAATATTGATTTGGCGCGTAAATGTCTGTTATAACTTCATGCCCATTGGTGTTTAATTGCGAAAAAGGACGGGCATCAGTCCATAAGCCGTCTTTGAGTTCAGACTTGTATATATCTTCGCCTCCTGAAGAGGCTGCTTGGGTATAATCTATTTTGAAATCAAAAAAACCAGTTCTATCCATAGCAGAGAAGATAAGGCTTTGGGTGTTGGGGTCATATACTGGCAAATACTCGTGAGCTTGTGTATTGATATGATGGCCTATTTTAATGGCAGAAAAGTTATCAAAGTCGTTAGTCGTTTGAAGGGTTTTAGTACTTGAACTGGCATCATTCGTATTCGATTCGCTTGTGCTTTCGCTCTGGCTAGACTGGCTTGATGTCTTACTTTGGCGCTTACTGCTAGAAGATTGACAGGCACCCAATAGCAGGATCATAAGGGCTAAAAAATGCGTATTAATTTGCATCAGTATAAATGATTCTAAATTTCAATATTAAATAAAAATTATGGTAATAATTGTCAGAATAGGTAATTAATTTATATATTCGAGCCATATAATTACACTATGAGCGCTTCCGCTATTTCAGCTTTTTTTAGTCCAGGACAAGCCTGTCAAGAAGCCATTCTACAACACATTGAATCAGCTAATTCAACGCTTGATATTTGTGTGTTTACTATATCAGATGATCATATTACTAGAGCAATTTTTGATGCTTTTGATAGAGGAGTTCAAATTAGACTAATCACTGATAATGAAAAATTGTTAGATAAAGGTTCCGATATTGTAGATTTATCTAAATCTGGTGTTGAAATTCGTGTTGACCAATCACCAAATCATATGCACCACAAATTTATGGTTAAAGATGATGAATTAGTATTAACTGGTTCATACAATTGGACTCGAAGTGCAGCCCTTTACAACCATGAAAATGTAATAATTATCCAGGATCAATCTTTGGCAGAAACTTATCTTGATGCCTTTGAAGATTTGTGGCAAACTTGTATACCATTTACTCAAAATGACTGAAACAATAGATAACACCAACACCCCATCCTCAAAAAAGAAGTGGCTACCATGGTTGCTTTTGGTTTTTGCCGTTTTATACATTGTATGGAACTACCAACAACAAAAAGCGCTCAGAGAGCAATTGTCTGTTGATCAAGGAAAATTGCAACAGATGTTGTCTGATTTGCAAAACGAAAAGCAGCAAATCATGATGGAGAGAGATCGCTACTCTAGAAGAGGCGACTCTTTAAATTCTGAATTACAGCCTTATTTGCCTATGAAGGCTTTGATGAGAAGTGTTCAAATGCGCAATTATGTTAACAATGAATTGCCCTTTAAGCCGGGTGATGTTGTGCGTTTTAAAACCGATAGCCTGACCTACGTGATTCAAGATATGATCATAGGGGGGAATTTGTACAGCTATTACATCAAATACCGCATCAGACGAGCAGGTGCACAACCTATTGAGTGTGAAATTCAGGAGATAGAAGCCGTTAATTCAAAATAATCATGCGAAACTTATTCATCATATTAAGCTGTATCGGTTTTATGGCTTGCCAACAAAGCCCAGAGCAAAAAATGGAAAGCTTGAACCATATGGTAGACACGCTGGAGCAATCCAATGCGGTCTACACGTCTGAGTCTTTACAAGCTATGGATTCTGTTTTTGAAAAGAAATTAGCAACTATTGATGCGGCCAAATTGAATGCTCAACAGCGAGAGTCTTATAACAAACTCAAGGGGCGTTACTACGCGGTCAGACTAAAGAAAAGTGTATCAGGCTTTAAGCAAGATTTGCAAGATGTAAAACAGCAAATCGAGGGCTTTATTGATGCGTTGAAGTCTGATGACAGCACAGGCCAATAATTGGCAGATTTGTTAAAACAATTGTTTTCTTTTGGATAGTCAAACACTTAGAATGTTGATGATTATACACTTTTTTGTTGAAAAATTTACCTGTCCTTCTTGATTTTTTGATTTTATGACATATATTTGACCTTTCTTAAAAAATTATGAGATTCAAAACGACACAGAATTTATTCTTAATTCAATTTTTAATTTTTTTATCTGCATGCACAAGTTGTACAAGTTGCTCAAGCAGTGAAGGTGGAAAAGGTGGAGAATTAAAAATTGACGAAAAAAAGGACGTAACGCCTGAAGCTTTATCAGCCCTAGAAAAAGAGTTATGGGGTGATACAATTTCAATCAACAAGAGTTACGATTTGTATTTCGATTTTAGCGCGACTATGAAACGCGCAGTGAATGATGCAACTATGAAGGAGCTCATCACCACAGCTTTTGATGGTTTAAACATACAAGATGATCGTATCTATTCAATTGGAGAAAACAAAGCCGTGAAGGAAATTACTGGTGACAAAGCTGCCAAACAAAATAGCGTTTTAGGGCCTGCAAACTATGTTCAAACATTTACCTTTATGACCCCTAACATCAATAACATTGTTGCCAATGCTACAAGGCCGGCAGTTATGTTTACTGACTTTTCAGTTGATGAAGGCAGACCAACAACGGATGCTGATGGTGTTTCATCTTATTTTGTAAGAGGTTCAGAATACGCTAAACAATTTGAATCTTGGTTTTCAACTGGCGGTTCAATTAGAGTGTATGGTAAATACTTAGCTGAGAATGGCGTTTCTACACCAGTTTATGTAATTGCGTTTTTACCTAATGGCTATGACGAGTCTCACAGGGTTTCAGGTTTGTTAACTGAATTAGATGCTAAATTGAGTAAAGATTTTGCCTTTAATTTCCATACCCACATTGGGGATGTTGTTACCACCCCTAATGGCGATCATTTAAGTGATGCTAACAAAATGGCCTTAAACGGTTCAAACAAATCTTTAAACAATGGTTATGGTGAATTAATGAAAATTAAATCAGAAAAGTTCATCAATGCAGCCAAAGAAAAAACACTTAGAGATAATATTGAAAAGAGCATTTACACTGGTATCAGTTTTAAAATGGATTCAACTTGTTTCTTAACCCAACCAGAATTTAATGGTAGTGCTCATATGGTTACTCCGGAATCAGAAACCCATTTGAAAATTATAGATGGCAAATTAACCAGTATCTATAAATCAATGGTCTTTGATGGTCAATTCAACATTGGCATTGATTGCAACAAAGCAAAACAATCTAATATGTATCCAAGTGCTCAATTGATGCGCTATCACATTAGTATTTCTAAAGTAGCTAAAGAGGTACAATACAATACAACATTGGCCAAAAAAGCTTTACAATATCAACTTGGTAAGCAAAAAATCATGAACAATTGCTTATTGGCCAGCTTGGAAAAAGCCATGAAAGATTGTGCTAATAATTTCTCAGGCAATTACCCATTGTACTCTGTTTACACTTACGTTCGCAAATAATATTAAAACCATATAACTTATGATAGTAGATTTTTTTTATAAACTGTTTTCAGGTATTTCAGATGTCACTTGTATGGACACTGAAAATACAGACTGCCTTGAAGAATTAAACATTGTAAAGGCCTCTGTAGGCAATAATTTTATATACACTGCAATAGCATTAACCTTGGTGTTTATTTTATTAGCCGCCTTACCGAGATATACCTTTAATCTCAAATTTTTAAATGATGTATTGCTAAGAAGAATTTTATTCTTTTTAGGATTAGGCTTTACCATTTATGTTCTATTTGTAGCCAAATCAACGGCAGAAATGTTGTGTACACAAAGGGCAGATGGTGATATTGCTTGGACCAATTTTGAAGCACTTATTTCTATTCAATTCTACATAAGCTTAGCCATTTACCCAATATTATTTTGGTTAGTGGCCTTTGTGTTCAATACCTTTTTACACAGACGTAAATTGAATACCATTTTTAGATCTAACAACAAAGTATTCGGACTTATATAATCTTTTAAACTATGACTCAAGCAAAACCATCCAAAAATTTCTTAATCGCTGCCGGCGGTACAGGAATGCGTTGTTTGCAATCTTTCTTAAACATGTGTGCCATGGGCATGTATGAAGGAGAGAGTGTAGACATATTATTATTAGAAACCGATATTGAAAACGGTGATAAAAAGAATTCAGAAAACTTAGTGAATTGGTACCAAACCTTATGTACCAATAATGCCGGTAAGTTTGGCTTCTTTGGCCCTCAAGTTAATTTCTACACCTTCGTTCCAGACTATTCTAAAGACAATAAGCGTCGTTTCACGCTGATCTCAAGAGTTGAGGAAGGCGATTCTGAAACCAACCGTATGTTGGCAGATTTGTTCTACGAAGAAGGTGTGCAAGAATTTGATTTAATGCATGGCTTTAGAGCTCAAACCCACGTTGGTACTTTCTTAATGTACCATGCCATCATTGAAGAAATTAAAGAAGCCGTAGCTAAAGACTTGGTGCGTAACAAAAGCCAATTGTATAAGTTCATTAACAACATCAAAGAACAAAACACACAAGGTGAAGCTAGAGTATTCGTAGTAGGTTCTACCTTTGGTGGTACCGGTGCGTCTTCAATTCCTGTAATGGCTAGAGCTATCACTGACTCTGCTAAAATCATCACTGGCGGTGTAATCAAAATGGAAGACATCTATTTTGGTGCGGTAATTTTAACACCATACTTCAGCTTTAAGAGTCCTTCAAAAGAACACAAAAAGGCAGAACGTGTTATTGCAGATGCTCAATTCTTTGCGCACAACTCAGCTGCAGCCTTAATGTATTACATTAAAGATGAAACCATTAACACCACATACAAACGTTTCTATTTCTTAGGCTGGCCATTCCAATCATTGAACATGGATGACTACAAAGCCAAAGTAATGGGCGCCGATGGTGGTAAAACCATTACTGGTGGTAAGTCTCAAGAAAACCCAGCTCACCCGAATGAGTTGATGGGCGCTTTTGCTGCTAAGCACTTCTTTGAAATGACCAAGAAAGAATGGTTCAAAGAAACTTACAATACAGACATCCGTTTCAAAGCCATTGAATACGAAAAGAACCAAGAAGATAAGATTGCTTACTTCCATTTTGATGATATGATTGAAGGCGAGGTAAAAGGTGCTGCTGAAGCTGCTGATAAAAAAGTGAAACCTAAGACTCTGCCAGAAATCTTCAAAAACAATATGGCAGGTTTATATTACCTTAACCTATTGATTCAAGATGAGTTTGCTGGCAATGTTAAAAACCTATTGGAGGTATTAGCACGTTACAATTACACTTACAATTTTTCTGATTCAGAAATTGAAGCCTTTAGTCGATTTGCAGAGTACTTCACTTTCAAACGCGATGGCGAAATTGTTAAGCCAGGATGGGTGCCGCAAATGTTCTATTCATTAAACGCCCCTAAAGAAGGTCAATTCTTAAACATGCACCCTAATGCCATGGACGTATTAATGTTGAGAGACAAAGACAAAGCCTCTCAATTCAACAAACGTTTAATGTTTAATGAATTTGCCAAAACTGGTAAAGCCTCTGATGTATTTGTTTCTAAATGGGCCAAACACAACAAGCCAATTAAAAAAGGCAGTAAGAAAGAATTTTTCGATCACATGAAAACCACCTTTGACCACTTAAACGTAATCAATTGGTTCAAAGAAAACATCAACACTCAATCAAAATAATTTATGTCAGAAGAAATAAAAAAAGAAAACAAAAGGACAAGATTTGCCCTACTTTCGCCTAATAAAAATCTGGCTGATAATCAATTAAAAGCCAATGATGGTTGGAATACCCTCAACCAAGTAACTGCTTTTGTTGAAGCCTTAGAATTACCAAGCTTAGATGCTGATTCTGGCAACATTTATGGTGTAATTACCTCTGTACCTTCTCCTTGGGCCAGAGCGTATATGATGACCAATGCTTTGCGCATTCCTTACATTCAATTTGATCAAAGAGAAAAGCAACAAGGTATGAATACTTTGTACGCTGCTTTGCAAGATGAGTATAAAGGTTTATTGGCTATTTTAGCTTTGTATAACAACGATGTTAAAATCAAGCAGGTTAATCTTAACTACACTCAAAAATTAAATGATGATGAAAAGAAAAACCCGATTTCATATGTAGACAATATCTATGAAATCAGCGGTGCATTTGGTAATATGTTGTTCGAAGACCGTCCGATTTGGGGCGATCCTGAACGTTCACCAAAAGAATTGAATCCGCCGTATTTCCAACTCATCACATTTGATGATGTTATTATTGGTGCCACTTCACCATCTGCTTTGGTGTATCCAGCGGCTAATTATGATTTAAAGGATAAGAAAATTCCTTTCTATAAAGGCGGTCGTTTTGTAAACCCTATTACTGAGTTGAATGCGCAACAATTGGAAAAGTTGTTCCATTACGCTTCATTCGTGCGTTTACAAATTGAACAATATTCTGCTGAGTTCAAACAACGCAAAGTTGAGACCATTATGACCATGGAGTTTTTCCGTGAATGGATTCAAGAAATCAGAAATTACATTGCTAAAAAATTCCCTGAATACCAATTAAGAGAAAGAGGTATTTTGGATTTCTGCGATAAGTTCTCAAAACCATTTGACAAATTGTTCAATATAGATACTAAGATCTATAGAACTAAGTCAGGCAAATACTTATTAGACAAGGTTGAGGATTGCGAAGAATTTAATCCGCATGTATTGTTGTTAAACAACGACAAAACCCGCCTTGTTAAACTTGATAAGGAGTCAGGTTTCAATCCTAATCTCTCTACAGTCTTAACGGCTGTGGTTGACAATGGTCAATCAAGTTCTGAAAGAGTAGAAGAAGAATACTTCTCATTGCCTTTATCACCAAGAGGTTTAACTGAGTTCTACAGTTGCTTAGATCAATTGTTAAACAAGTCTGATAAGTCTAAGTCATTAAAAGGAGTATACTCTCCGGCGGATAATACCGTTACAGTAACCCTTGAGTTAGAAATCAGTGGTATTTTAACCCCATTTGCAAAAACCTATCAGGTATACAAAACTGAAGAAGATTTACAATCAAATGTGGTGTTATGGCCAAACTTTATCAGTCCTAAATGGAACCGTTACTTCTTGTTCTCAGACTTATTACACAACGATGAGAAATTAAAAGCGGTGCCAATCGTAGCTGATCCTAAAGACCTCAATGACTTGTTGTACAGCAGTAATGAAGATAACAAATTGTTCTACATTACAGAAGATGCAGACAAGCAATCTAAATTAGGCGTTGACTGTGGTTTAAAAGTATTCTATGATAAGGATAAAGTAAAACAACGTAACCTTAAATATGAGATCTATGAGTCAAGCGTGCCATTTAAAGGTATAGAATTGAGAATTGATTCAGGTGCTAACGAAGACTTCTCTGCTGGTTACATTTTAATTGATATCAGCCGTTACGATGAGAACGATGGCATCATTGATCATACCCATGACAGAAACGATTTGATTCCAGTTACAGTAGGTATTGACTTCGGTAGTACCAATACTTGTATCTCTTATCAAATCCCTAAATCAAATGAGAACCGTTTAATGAATATTTCTAACCGTAGAAGATTCATTTTAGGTAAAGAACAAAATAAGAACTTTGGCGAATATGCTAAACCGCATGAATTGTTCTTCTTCCAAAACGATAACCATACAGGCATTATCCGTTCAGCTTTATTGTTGAACAATGAATTGAGAATCAACGATGCCGTTATTGATAGAGCGAATGCGATTTCAGGTGGTTTCCCAGTATTTGAACCAAACTTAGACATCATTGACGGTGATGGCAGTTTGTTGAATCTTAGAATAGAAGGTGAAACTGAAAAGTTATTATACGACTTAAAGTGGAAGCGCGAAGACAAATACTTAATGAACAAGAAAGCGTTCGTTAAAATGCTTTGGTTGTACATTAGTGCAGAGATGTACGATGCCAATATGCGTCCTATTACTTTAAACTGGGCTTATCCGTCTTCGATGCCAAAAGATTTGCGTCGTACTTATGAGTTCGTATACAGAGAAGCAGTCTCTACCGAATGTCCAATCAAAGACACTGTTACTAAGGTTGCTTATGTTGAAGGTAACAAATCCAATATGGATGTTGCAATCACAGAAAGTGAAGCTGTATGTAACTTTGCCTTATCGCGCGGTGGTGTGAGCTTAAATGACAACACCATATTCATTGGTTTTGATATTGGAGGGGTAACTTCAGATATCTTATTCTTGATCAATGATCCTAAAAACCAAAGAGCAAGATTGGCTAAACAGTCATCAGTTAAAGTGGCTGCAGATAGAATTTCAAGCGCAGTTAGTTTGTCAAAAGACATTCAAAACGTATTGAAGCATTTCTGCCACAAGTTTAACCAAGGTATAGGCGCTATTGATGGTATCAATTCAAATACTTCTTCATACTTATTGAATATCTTATTTGATAAATTAGAAAAGGATCCAGCTTTAGAACAACACTTATACAGTCAGTTCTGGGCGCCGGAAATTGAAGAGATCAATAGAAGTCACACCCGTGGTATAATGGCTGTTGCTGCTTATGTAACAGGTATGTTGATGTTCCACGCCGGTCAAATGGTAAGAGGTTATATCAACGACGAATTAAGCAACAAGAAAGACGCTAAAGCGTCTAAGTTCCATGTTAGAACGGCATACTTCGGTAAAGGTGGTAACTTGTTCCAATGGATTCCAAAAGCGATTTCTGATACCACTGGTATGAAATACTACGAAGATTGTTTCAATTCAGGTTTAACCACTGAAATGGCTAGCAAACACATTGCAAGCTTTACAATGGATACCAGAAAAGAATACTTGAAAGCAGAAGTAGCTTATGGTTTATCTGCTCCTAGATCAATCATTATTGAAGACTTATCTGATTCTGAAATCATAGGTGAAGAAGGCTACTCATACAACGGTAAGCCTTTGGCTTGGAATGATAGAGTTAAACCAGAGTACATTTTTGAATTTGGTGAAAAAATGACCTTGCCACAAATCGAAAATGAGTCTATTACCGATGCAAATGGTAACTACTCTGCTTATCCTAACTTTAACCGTTTCTTAGACATTTACTTCGCATTGATTAAGGATTGGGATTTATTCGACTACAGCATATTGCACCAACAACGTATCAGCTTCGCGACTAAGAGTCTTGAAAATTACGTTAAGTCTGACGAGGATTGGTTAGCATCAAGCGTATTGAGCAATAAGTCTAATGTGCCAGGAGACTTTAAATTCTCTTGTTCTCCATTCTTGTATCAATCGTCTTGCTTCTTAGATGAGGTAATCATCAAGAGTTTGTTCTCGAAAGGATAATTAAACACTATTAATAGTTAAGGCCCTGTAGTTTTACAGGGCCTTTTTTTGCGCCTAGGCAACTGTAACATTGAACTGAATGTCCAATATTATTGGGGCATAAAAAACCCTGCTCCGTTGAGCAGGGTAATTGATTAATGGGTTGTAATTGGATTGCTAAATCTAAATAAGCAGATGAATCTGATTGCTTAGTCCAAAAATTAAATGTTTTTTATTGCATTTGACTGCTTTGGGTTTGAACAAACTCAATGGCTTTGTCTACCAATGGTGCAGCAAATTCGTAAGATTTTTTAAGGGCACTGGTCATAGCATCTTTGTTTTTAACTAGGGTGGCAGCAATGAATTTGTAACGCGCTTTTTTGTTGTCAACTATGCTTTCTAGTTCTGGTTTCTTTAAGGTTTTAAGTTCCTTTCTGAGCATTGGTAAAAACGGCTTCATGATAATAGAATCTTGTTGAGCGGAAGACATTACGCTCGAGATCACCATTGATCCAAGTCCCAAACTCATGGCATCAATTGAACTGTGGGTAATGCCACGAACATCGTCACAAATACTTTTTTCAGCTTTTTTGCGCAAAGGCGCTAAGGCATCAGTTTTTGAAGAACAAGCGCTTAAACTGATGAGTAAAATAAATGAATAATAAATAAGGTGTTTCATATGTTTGATTTGTCTTTTCAATGATAATGATATCTCTCTGAATTAACAAATGCTATGTGAATAAAAACAAAGCGCATTCATTTGAAGATTTGATGCTTTCCTGTGTATATTCGTAGGAAATAGAATGTACTATGGAAGCAGCAGCATTACAGGCCAGTATAAAAACAGCCTATGATCAAGAACGTTGGTCAGAAGTGATTGAGTTAGTGTCTCAAACCAATTGGCAAAATGAAGCGCTATTGCCCTCAGAAGCATTGGCCCTTTGTGAGGCCCTGTTCAGAAAGTCTGGAACAGAAACAAAAGCGGCTAATTATGCCAAATTATTCATTGATTTTTATGGGGATATTGAAGAAGTGAAAGCGCTTAAAGGTATAAGAGGTCGCTATCAGAAGTGGAGAGGCGATGATGATAAATCAGATGGAAAATACGAAGATGCTATAGAGTGGTATGAAGCAGCGATTACTTGGTTGTCTTACTTGCCATCAACTAAGCTGAGTGCGGAGACATCCTTGCTTGAGTGTAAAAAATTGTTAAAAGAGCAGAAAGAGAGAGAAGCAGAAGCACGTCGCAGGTTAGAACAAGAGGAAGCTGCAGAAAGAGCTGCCGCTCAAAAAAGAGAAGCAGAACGCAATGCCTTCTTAGCCAAGTCACTTAAGGATGTGCCTGGTTTATCTACTGCAGTGCTCAATAAATTATCTGGAGCTGGCATCACAACATTAAGAGATTTAAAAAGTTACAGTATGCATAAAATTGATGCGATTCCTGGAATTGGCGATGTAGCTATGTCAGAAATCAGAGCCTATAAAAACAAACACAGTTTATAATTATGAAATCTGAAACATCTTGGAAAAATATAGCTAAAGAATTAGAAGAAGTTCTTGGCAACACAAATTATCAAAACGAGCTTAAACAAAAGGCCAAGCAACGCAAGAAAATGATCAAATACAGTATCATTGGTGCCATTGTATTGGGTTCTTGTTTGTTGTGGTTTATGGGCGCTCGTTGGGTATACAGAAAAGCAACCAAGGCTGATACCAAAGACCAACGCGAGCAATTGTATGCAGAGTGCGGTTGTAACAGCGTAGATGATTGCTTGAGTAAAGACAGTACCGCTTCAGCCCGTAAACTATTGTTTTCGCCTTTAGAGGATAATATCAGTACTGACGATGACTTGTTAAAGATCATAGAAAAAGAAGGCGCTATTAATATTAAAAATGA
This sequence comes from Bacteroidota bacterium, assembly GCA_030832905.1. Lineage (GTDB taxonomy): Bacteria > Bacteroidota > Bacteroidia > NS11-12g > UBA955 > JABMMZ01. Next base: position 6,319 of record JAURIG010000027.1, on the reverse strand, counting down.
AAATTTTGAAGCGGGTTGGGAACAGTTAAAAGCAGAAAAATTGGGGCTAGTATACAATAATCAATTGGAAGCTTACAGATACAAATACTTAACTGAAGTGGTTGATCATTTTTTAGAAGCTGGCAATAAAAAAACAGCAAAAAAATGGGCTTTAAAAGGCGCGCCAGATATGAATGAAGATGGTTATACCGCAAAAGAAACCAATGATTTTGACCCTAAAAAATCACAACGCAAATTGTTGTTGAAACGCATTGCTGAGTTTGAAGGATAATCAATAGTAAACTTAATTTTTTTAAATGAAAAAGTCGGATTTCATAAGGGTGTTCTTGCCCCTGTTTATTATAGTTGGTGCTATATTTTGTTTTCACAATGGGGTGGTCGTTCATAAACTACCCGAATTGCAAAACGAACCTGATTCGATCATTTTGTTCCATGTCATTTCTTTGTTCACTTTTGGCGCAAAGGATTTTGGAGCACCAGAGGCTGGTCCGTGGTTTTTGCAAATGCTGATGTACAGCTTTTATTTTTTAGCACCTATGGTAACCATTGTGGCCATGGCAGACATTTTGTCTTTGATCAGGCCTTTGTTTATCAAATGGGTAATGTGGCGCAAAAAATACAGTGTAGTAATTGGCTATGGTCGTATTGGTAAGTCTGCTTTGGAGGCAATTAGCACAGTGCATGGTAAAAAGAGCTTTGTATTTGTATTGGATAAATTGAACGATGAGTCTGAGAATGGGTTCTCTATTTTGTTTGAACACAATATTTTTTTCAAGAAGGATGTTGGCAATTTAGAGGATTGGTCTGAGTTTATAACCAAACAATGTCATGGTATTTATATTCTTACCGACGATGAATTGTTGAATTTACGCATTTACCACAAAGTCAAGACATTGTGCAATGAGCAGGCTATTATGTATACGCGCATTCGCTCAATGGAACTGTCGTTAAAGCTTAATAATTCTTCTTTGGTTCAAAAACACAATTTTGTGAATATTCATATGGCTACACCTGATATGATGTTTCAGTCAGATGAAGCACTCAAGGGGCTAAACACCAATGATCCAATTTACAATCATTTTATGGGCCAGAGAGCGACTTTTAATGCTTGGATGGGACATTCGTATGCTGCAATGGTTTTTGTTGGCTTTGGAACCTTTTCTGAATATTTATTGAGCAGGTTGTTGAGTAGTAATTTAGTGCCTGATCAAACGGAATTGATAGTGCTCGATCCTAAAGGCCAGAACAATTGGAATGGGTTCTTGGTAGACCATCCTGAATTACTAGGATTGAAGGTGTCTTTTTACAACAAAGACATTACGGTTTTGGAAGAGGTATTTCAAACTAAAGCCCATTTGCTTAAAGGCCAAAAATGTTTATGTTTTTTTGCCACTAATAATGAAATTGAAAACTTACAAATGGCTTCTTATATCAAACGTAAATATGCGGCAATTTTTGATTTGCACTCAATAATCAGAACCAAGCATTACGACTTAATGCCAACTGAATTGTTGAATGATATTTTAGGCAGCGGTCAATACGTTGTTGCGCCCACCTATTCATGGGTTAAACTCGATTTTGAATTGATCTTGTTGGGGGTTTAAAGTTAATCGCTTTAAGCCTGTTTTAGCGTTTAAATCTTGTTGATGTTTGGGTGCTTTCATTCCTGTTTTGGTCTGAAGTGTTTTCTTTTATAAGTAGCATGCAATAAAAACAGCTTAAAATGGGGCATTTAATTGATAAAACTATCTGATTTCAAATTAATTTGCTTTTTTTATAAATATTTTTATTTTTGTAAAAAAACAATTAAAATTATGGCTAAATGTATTCATTGCGACTACCCATATTCTACTGGAGGAGTATGTCCAAATTGTGGTTCAAAAGACCCTAAAGGCTCGAACGCTAAGTTTAATGGTTATATCATTGTATTCGCAATTATTATTATAGCATTAAGTCAATGTGGTAAATAATTTAATGGATTTAGTTGATCTTCATTCACCATAATATTAAAATTTTACTGGCAATACATTCTATAATAATTACATTGTAATTTATAAAACATGAATTACTCTTAGCTGTAAGAGCTGATGTCATTGCAAGAATTCTATTCCCAATTATTTTCTTAGCAAGTTTGTATATCTTTGCGCGATGATTGCAGAGAATAGGCTGGGTGCAGTAGACGCTTTCAGGACTATAGCCATATGGATAATGATTGTTGCCAACAGCAGCCCCTATGCTTTGGACGCTGATATGGGCACTGCCTTCAGGCTCATCTGTTCTTTAGCGGCACCATTGTTTGTTTTCCTCTCTGGTTATGCCTTATTCATTAGTCAAAGAAAGCGTCAAAAGCCCAATTACAGCAACGGATTTTACATACTGTTATCAGCGGTATTGGTGGATCTCATGTCATGGCAAATTTGGCCTTTTCATACTTTTGATGTGCTCTATTTGATCGGATTTGCTTGGCTCATCAATAGCTTTTTATATCAAGCCAATACCAAGCAATTAGGCTTAGTCATTTTGCTCATTATAGGGTTAAGTATAGCGTTAAGTCCATATTGGCCATACCAGTTTGAAAACCCAGATATCAAACTCAACAGCATTCACCACTTTAATTTTTTGTGGTTTGACTTTAAGCGCGCCATATGGGACGGTTGGTTTCCATTATTGCCATGGTTAGCCGTATCTGTTGCCGGCTTGTTATGCGCCAAATACCATGCGCAACGCAGTGCTTTTTCGCCATGGCGCATAGCAGTAGCAGGGATAGCCTTTATCAGTCTATTCATTTGGATAACATTAACTGCAGCTAACAAACCCATGAGAGAAGGGTATATCGAATGGTTTTACCCAGTCAGTTTAAGTTTCATGCTATTAATAGCCGCCTTATTCCTATTTGTATCAGAAGCCATAGTCTACTGCAAACAAAAAGCTCAAACCATACAAGCTTGGCAGCTTCTAGGGCAACACAGTCTGTTTGTATACATACTACACACCCTCATTATCTCTAAAATCATTGCGCACTATTTTGAAGATTTATCGATCATCTCCTTTGCAGGCTTAATGTTAGGCTTTGTTGCCACTATGTATGGTTTGGTCTGGATAAAGCGCCAAATTGAAGCACTGGCTTTATACCCAAAATTGCCCAAGCCTCTTTTAAAAGTCTTCGGCTTCAGCGTGCGTTAGTACCATTTTAACTGCATTCATTTTTAGGATTTTCAGCACAGGGTGCTAAAACACTACTTTTTTTTATTAATTTTCAAGACTTTTTGTGCAATTTATGTCCAGCGCGTCAGATATTTTTACCCCACATTCGCTTACCATTAAGCAGTTGTTTAACAATGCTGATGCCCTCTATCAAATACCCCGTTATCAAAGGCCTTACAAATGGTCAGACGAACAAGTTGAAAAACTATGGGATGATATCACTGAGGCCTATGAAAACAATACTGAAAGTTATTTTTTAGGGTCCATTATCACCGCAGCACCTAAGGAAAATTCTTCCTACAGAGATGTAGTAGATGGACAACAACGCTTAACCACACTGATGATATTGTTTGCAGTAGTTAGAGATGTTTGTCCAGACTTAAACGCTGCAGAAGGAGCTGATCCGCAAGTGGTCAAACAACGTGTTATTAAGCAAGCCATAGTTGCAGACGAAGAATTCAACCGTTTAAAACTCTACACGCATATTCAGCATCAAACTGACTTTGAACAACTCATAGTCAACGCCAATACCAGCCTCATCGAAAAACCTAAAAAGGCCCTCTTGCAACAAGATGAATCGCCCAAGTATAAATTCTTAAATACAGCGGCCATTTTCAAAGCTAAGATCGCCGAAAGAAGCCCTGCCTATATTGGTGCACTCATGAATTATTTATTCAATGCCGTTAGGGTAATACGCATTGATTGTTCCAGTAAAGAATTTGCCATTAAACTCTTTCAAGTCTTAAACGACAGAGGATTGGATTTGAGCTCAGCAGATCTGATCAAGAGTTTTTTGATTCAGAATATTGAAGCGAAATACGGCCAACAGCCTGATTTGTTAGCCATCAAAGAAAACCATTTTATGCAAGAATGGAATGCCATAGAGCAAACCATTGCGCCCTTTAATGATCACCTCAATGATGTGTTTGTGTTGTACCTATACTATTGTTTAGGTAGCAATCCGAAACGCTCTGTATACGACGAATTAAGCGCTGTATTCAAGTCTCAAGACCCTTTGATGGTCATTGCAGACATCAAACAATTTGTAAGCCATTACAAGCAGCATTTATGGGAGGCAACTGATGAGCACATTTATGCTCTGTGGTATTTAAGATGGCAGTCTTACTGGAAGAGTATTCTCTTAACCGCATACCAAACCAATTATACCCATGCTAAAGCACTTCCTAAATTGTTAAAACGCTTTTATTATTTGAATTGGATAGCTGGCAAAACTTTGTCTTCAGTTAAACAAACCTCTTTTAATTTAATTGCGGAGATCAAAAAGGGCAGTGCCATTGAAGCCATACAAGCCCTGGTTGAACAACAATTAAGCACCCACCATGTAATGCCTTTGGCGCTTGAAGCACTCAAGGGAGACCTCTACAAAGAATCATGGTGTAAGGCTTTGTTTTGTATGTTGGAATACAATGCCTCAGACAAAAGCAAATTGTTGTTTATTCCGCATACACAAGATTTGCATTTAGAACACATAGTGCCCAATAAGTATGCTAACTTTACTGAGTGGCAACACATCAGTCCTGAATTGTTTGCAAAATGGGGGCAGTCTGCGGCCAATTTAACCCTCTTGAGTGGCAGTAAAAACATTGAAGCCAGTGATAATCCTTTTCACATCAAAGTAGATGTTTATAAGGGCCTTGGTTTACACCAACACAAAAACGATAAAGTAACCGCTTTTATGATTACCCAAAGTATAGTCAAAGCATATGATCAAGGCACATACCAAAAAACTTGGAACGAACAGGCTATTTTAGACCGTTGGCACTGGTTCTGCAGAGAAGTATCAGAAGTGTTAGACATCAACTTACAACCCGAATAATCCACTATGAAAACAAACCCCATATCGATGCGATTTTTATTGATCATGAGTTTGGCCTTTACAAGTTTGGCGCAAGCTCAGATTTTAAATCTTGACCGCGAAAATGTACCTGACAGTTTGCGCAAAAAATGGGCAGTCTTGGGCTCATTTAATTTCTCGTCTGACAAACAAAAAAACAATTTGAATGACTTGAATCTGTCGTTTGAAATGGACCGCTATTTTAGCCGCAGTAAATACACTGTGTCTTTAGTGGCGAAGAACGACATGGTATACAATGGTAAGTCTCAAATTCAAAACGAAGGCTTGTTCTCATTAAGACTAAGAGATAACGACTCCAGGAAATTAAGCCCTGAGCCTTTTGTACAATACCAATGGAACGGTGCATGGGGGATGTTGTCGAGGTTTATTTATGGAGCAAACGCCAGGGTGAAATTGTTGGATAGAAAGGGAACTGATGCCTATCTAGGAATTGGTGCGTTTAATGAAAATGAACGTTGGAATTGGGCTATGGTAACCTCACCTGAATATGCCAATAAAACAGGTGATACAACCCGTCAAATAATGCGTGCTAATTTGTACTTCAAAACCTCTTTCAAAATCACTAAAAACATTGACTTTGCAGGGATGACTTACATGCAGTTGCCAATGAACAACTATTTTACTTCATACCGATGGTTTGTAGATGCTAACGTGTATTATAAATTGAATGATAAATTTAGTTTGTTCTTCCACTGGGATCATGTAAAAGATACCTACAGATTGGTGCCAGTTAGTAGCTATTTGTACAGTTATGCTACGGGTTTACAAATTGCCTTTTAATGAAATGACAAAGCCTATGAAAACAGTTTTATCTTTTGGACTATTGCTGTGTATGTGTTTGACATCAGCATGCAATACCAGTGTTAAACACAAGTCAGAATCTGGGTCTGATCAAACAGAAGCGGGTTCTACAACTGACCCTGAAATTGAAGAATTATATGGTGGCAACGATGAAGTAGAACAACTGAAACAAATTGATTGGAAAGATGGTAATACCTACTCTTATGCCTATACAGAGGAGATTCAAAAAACAGATTCAATGGGGAATCCTTATACAATCACTGTATACAAAAGCAAAAAACCGGATGACTCAGAAGTAACTTGTGACACTAAGGTTTGCAAATGGTGTGGCAAAGAACAATATGCTAATAATTTTGTGATTGAAGAGTATCCCAACATCAATTGGTTAAGAGGCGAGGCAGACTTGCTGTCTGTTTTTAGTATGATGTATTTGATTTT
>JAURIG010000026.1 GCA_030832905.1 Bacteroidota bacterium | reverse complement strand
CAATCAATTTTTGAACACGTTGAGGGTAGCTTAAAGCCAAATGCATAGCTGTTTTGCCGCCCATGCTATGGCCCATCAGTATGAATTGGTCAAGGTGTAAATCATTGGCTAATTCAATCACATCATTGGCCATCAACTCATAACTCATATCCTCATCGTGAGGTGATTGTCCGTGGTTACGAGCGTCAATGGTATATACTCGGTATTGGCTACTTAAGTGTTTGGCAATATTGTGCCAATTGTCAAGCATACCAAAAATGCCGTGTAAAATAAACAAGGCAGGACCTTGTTCGCCGTATTGCTTATAAAAAAGCTTCATGCTTAGGCAAAAGCTTCAGAGATAATAGCGGCTTGTTCTTTGTCGTGGGTCTTTTTGAAACCTGTAGCAGGGCTCGCAGAGCTCTTTCTACCGATATACCTCAATTGGAAAGGGAAGTCATAACGGCTTAAGTGCATCCAAGTGCCCATATTTCTTGGTTCTTCTTGAACCCATACAAATTCAGCTTTGGCGTATTGTTTATATAATTCAGCTAATTGTTTTTCAGGCAATGGATATAATTGTTCAAGTCTAACGATGGCAATGTCTTTGCGTTTTTCCTCTTGTTGTTTAGCTAGCAATTCATAATACATTTTGCCAGTGCACAATACCACGCGTTTTACTTTTTTAGCATCAGCATAATTGTCGCCAATCATTTCTTGGAATTGACCAGCTGTAAAATCTTCCATTTTACTAACACACATTGGGTGTCTCAATAAAGATTTAGGAGACATTATCACTAATGGCACTCTGAAATCGCGTTTCAATTGACGTCTCAGTACATGGAATAAACTTGCTGGGGTAGAGCAATTCACAACTTGCATATTGCTGTTAGCACACAATTGTAAGAAACGCTCTAATCTTGCTGAAGAGTGCTCCGGACCTTGGCCTTCATAACCATGTGGCAATAGCATAACTAAACCACTGTATTGACCCCATTTTGTACCTGCGCTGGCAATGAATTGGTCTATCATGATTTGTGCACCATTGGCAAAATCACCAAATTGCGCTTCCCAAATGGTTAAATCATTCGGTGTACAGGTGCTGTAGCCATATTCAAAACCTAGTTCTGCATACTCACTTAATAGGGAGTTGTATACATAAAACTGTCCTTGCTTGTCTGACAAATGTTGTAATGGTACGTATTCGGTCTCAGAATCTTCTTTTTTAACTAAAGCATGTCTATGGCTAAATGTACCACGCTCACAGTCTTGACCAGCCAATCTTACAGAGTGGCCTTCATCTAACAATGTCGCATAGGCCATTAATTCACCCATAGCCCAATCATATTGATTGTTGTCTATCATTTTTAATCGGCCTTCGTACAATTGTTGTACTTTTTTAATGGGCAAATTATCTGCAGGCAAAGTATTAATGGCTTTAGCCAATGCTTGCCATTTTTTGTCAGTTACACCTGTTTTAGGTGATTTTTCAAAATCTTTTGCCACCGGAAAATGGAAATCTTTCCATACATCATCTATTTTTAATTTAGATTCTGGGGCTTTGTTCTGTTTAACATCATCAAGCGTAGATTGTAATAGTTGCTTGAATTGCTCTTCCATTTCTTGGGCAATGGCGGCATCTATTTCACCTCTTGAAATTAATTTTTCTTTATAAATTTCTCTAGGGTTAGGATGTGAAGCAATGGCTTTGTATAAAATTGGTTGAGTGAATCTTGGTTCATCACCCTCGTTGTGACCATATTTTCTATAACCTAATAGATCAATAAATACATCTGAATTGAATTTGTTTCTATAAGCCATGGCCATTTTAATGGTATGTACTACCGCTTCAACATCGTCTCCGTTTACATGGAAAACTGGGCAATTAGTGGTTTTGGCTACATCCGTACAGTAAATACTACTTCTGCTATCAGTGTAGTTGGTGGTAAATCCAATTTGATTATTGGTAACAATGTGTATGGTGCCACCAATGTTATTGGCTTCCAGATTGCTCATTTGAATGATCTCATACACGATGCCTTGACCTGCAATGGCTGCATCTCCATGGATTAAAATCGGACACACCTTGTCAATGTTTTTGTAATGGTGGTCTAATTTGGCCCTTACCATACCTTTAACCACAGGGTTTACAGCTTCTAGGTGGGATGGGTTAGGGCTTAACTTCAATCTCACTTCTTTGCCCTTATGAGTGTTCACAACTGTAGAATACCCTAAGTGGTATTTCACATCACCTTCAAATTGCTCATCTTGAAAAACTTTGCCCTCAAATTCACTGAAAATATCTGAATAGGTTTTGTTGAAGATGTTAGACAACACATTCAATCGGCCACGGTGAGCCATACCCATAACAAATTCTTCAACGCCCAACTCGGCGCCGTAATGAATAACACTGTCAAGCGCAGGGATTAAACACTCTAAACCTTCTAATGAGAAACGTTTTTGGCCAATGAATTTGGTGTGTAAGAAGTTTTCAAAAGCAGTCGCTTGATTCAATTTGTTCAAGCATTGCTTTTTCTCTTCAGCGGTTAAATTTGGTTGGTTCTTGGTGGTTTCCATCAAGTGTTTTAACCACTCAATTTTAACCGGATCGCCAATGTGTAAGTATTCGGCACCTATGCTTTCGCAATAAGTGATTTGTAAATGTTTTAAGATATCAGCCAATGCACATGACCCTAGTCCTAATTCATGACCAGCGTTGAAAACAGTATTCAAATCCGCATCGCTAAGGCCAAAATTGGCTAAATCAAGTGTAGGGGTGTATTTGCGTCTTTCTCTTACCGGATTGGTTTTAGTAAACAAATGCCCACGTGTTCTGTAGGCGTTGATCAAATTCAAAACATTGATTTCTTTCAAGGCATCTTCGCTAATTGGCGTTGTGCCAGGCATGTTTTTGCCTGAGGCTAAGTCAAAACCTTCGAAGAATTTTTGCCAACCAAAATCAACAGAGGCTTTGTCGCTTTGGTATTGTTTGTAAAGATCGTCAATGTAATTGACATCGGCGTTGCTTAAATACGAATTCGGAAGCATAGGCTAAAATTTGTGCAAATGTACTGATTTCAGAACATTTATTTAACAGAAATTTCAAATAAAATCAAGGCTTTTATTGCTTTCTGTCTATCACAAAATGCAAGAGTTCAATTAGGCTGGTTCTCGAAGCGTTATTCGGCATGGTCATTAAGATTTCCATGGCTTTTTGTTGGTAGGTCAACATTTGTTTTTGGGCATAATCAAATCCCCCTTTTGACAACACAAATTGTATCACTTCATGAACAGATGATTTTTTCTCACTTTTGTTCTTAATCAAGTTGATGATGTGTTGCTTTTCCTTGCTGCTAGCGTTGTTCAAGGCATATATCAGCGGCAAGGTCATTTTCTTTTCTTTGATATCAATGCCAGTGGGTTTGCCAATTTTATTGTCGCCGTAGTCAAACAAGTCGTCTTTAATTTGGAAGGCTATGCCAGTATATTCACCAAACAAACGCATTTGCTCTATAGTTTCTTCTGAGCAATTCACTGCAGCAGCACCAATAGCGCAACAACTTGCTATGAGTGATGCTGTTTTTTTAGTGATGATATCGTAATAAATCTCTTCGGAAATGTCTAAACGCCTAGCTTTTTCGAGTTGCAGCAATTCGCCTTCACTCATTTTTTTGACACTATCGCTAACGATTCTTAAGAGGTCGAAGTCGTTATTGTCTATTGATAACAATAGGCCTTTAGCCAATAGAAAATCGCCTACTAAAACCGCTATTTTGTTTTTCCAAAGGGCATTGATACTAAAAAATCCTCGGCGCATATCACTGCCATCTACAACATCATCATGTACCAAGCTGGCTGTGTGCAAGAGTTCTATTAAACTAGCGCCTCTAAGGGTTCTGTCATTGATGCTGCCATGTAGTTGTGCTGAAAACAACACGAACATTGGTCGGATCTGTTTGCCCTTGCGCTTTACAATGTAAGTCATGATGGTATTCAGCAAAGGCACTGAGGTTTTCATGCTGTTGCTGAACGTTTTTTCAAACACCTCCAAGTCTTTTTGAATTGGAATTTTGATATGGTCAATTGAGGTGCTCAAGGCTCAGAAATATTTTGCAAATTAAAGAATAATATTTTGACTTATTTTTGCGGCCAAGAAAATAAATTTTAAAAGAACATGTTAACCGTTGACCAATTTAATTTTAAAGGAGAAAAAGCACTTATTCGCGTTGATTTTAATGTGCCTCTAGATGCTGAATATACTATTAAAGACGATTCAAGAATCAAGGCGGCTGTGCCAACTATTCAAAAAATATTAAACGATGGGGGAGCCTGTATTTTAATGAGCCATTTGGGTAGGCCAAAAGAAGGTCCAACTGAAAAATATTCCTTAAAACACATAGTACAGCGCGTTCAAGATTTAACTGGAGCCAAAGTGCATTTTGCCGCTGATTGTATGGGCGAAGCAGCTTTGAAATTGTCTGCAGAATTGCCTGCTGGCGAAATCTTATTATTAGAAAACCTCAGATTTTACAAAGAAGAAGAGAAGGGCGACCAAGCCTTTGCTGAAAAATTAGCTCAATACGGAAGTTTTTATGTCAACGATGCTTTCGGTACTGCTCATAGAGCCCATGCTTCTACCGCTGTTGTAGCTCAGTTCTTTAAAGGCAAAAAGTGTTTTGGTTATGTAATGGCCAACGAATTGGCCAATGCAGATAAAGTTATCAAAAGCCCAGAAAGACCATTCACCGCTATAGTTGGTGGCGCGAAAGTGTCTGATAAACTTTTAATCATTGAAAATCTTATGAGCATAGCGAATAACATCATCATTGGTGGTGGGATGGCATATACCTTTGCTAAGGCCCAAGGTGGTCAAATCGGCAAATCGCTTTGTGAGGATGACAGAATGCCATTAACCTTAGAATTAATTGAAAAAGCCAAAGCTAAAGGGGTTAATTTGTATTTGCCTGTTGACAGTAAAATCGCAGATAATTTTTCTAACGATGCCAATACAGCTTTTGCAAATAATGATCAAATAGCTTCTGATTTCATGGGCTTAGACATTGGACCTAAAGCCATTGCCACTTTTTGTGATGTGATAAAACAATCAAAAACTGTGTTGTGGAACGGCCCTATGGGTGTATTTGAAATGAGCCAATTTGAACAAGGTACTAAAGCCGTAGCTGAAGCAGTTGTGGCCATGACCCAATCGGGTGGATTCTCTCTGATAGGCGGGGGCGACAGTGCCGCAGCCATTCATCAATTTGGTTTTGCTGATGAAGTTAGTTACGTGTCAACTGGTGGAGGCGCATTATTAGAGTACTTCGAAGGCAAAGAATTACCCGGTGTAAAAGCGATTTTAGATTAATCGGATTTTTATTATAAATTTGAAGCATTGCGTCTATGCCTAATACCATTTTAAACCATAAACAAATCGGCTATAAATTTATCCGTTTAGCTTGGCAAGTCTATGAAAACAATATGGATGAAAGCAGCATTTGGTTGGTGGGCATAGATCAAAGAGGCCACTTTATAGCTCAATCAATTGCTAAGGCTTTAGCTGAAATTTCACAACAAAGAATAGAAGTTGTTCAAGTAGATGTTTTGAATCAAGCTGAACCAGTTTATCATGCTAATGCTGATTTATCTGAAATGTCTAATGGGGTAGTGATTTTGGTAGACGATGTTTTAAATTCAGGTAAAACCATTATGAAAGCGATGGTGCCAATGTTGAGTATGCAGGTGTCTAAAATTCAAGTAGCGGTATTGGCTTCAAGAAGTCATAAATTGTATCCGATAAAGGCTGATTACGTAGGGATTAGTATGGCGACTACCTTGCATGAGCATTTAACCTTTGACAACACCCAACCAGATCAGTTACTTTTGACTTTGAATTAGTCAAAATGTTGTTCAATAATCACTAGTAATGGGGCTTGTAATTGCCCATTACTCGCTATGATTGAATCTCCAAAAACATAGTCATTGCCACGTTTAAAGTCTGATAATTCACCACCAGCTTCTGTTACCAATAAACAGCCTGCAGCCACATCCCAGGCGTGTAAGCCATATTCAAAAAAGCCGTCGAATCTACCACAGGCCACATAAGCCAAATCTACTGCCGCTGAGCCCATGCGTCTTAGGCCATGTGTATTTTTCATGAGGTGTTTTAACACATCAATGTATTGAGCCATCTGTTCAAAATCATAATAGGGAAAGCCGGTTGCCATTAGGCTGTTTTGAAGGGTTTCACATGTGCTGACTTTGATCTTTTGCCCATTTAAAAAGGCGCCACCACCTAAATAAGCGTGAAACAATTCTTGTCTACCCATTTCATAAACAGCACCGACTAATAGTTGCTTGTTTTGAGCCAATGCAACACTTATTGAGTACACAGGTACCCCGTGTATAAAGTTGGTGGTGCCATCAAGTGGGTCAATGATCCAATTGTAATTGAGCGGGCCAATTTCACTGGTGTTCTCTTCTGTTATAAAACCTGCTTCTGGGACAATTTTACTCAAGGCATTGACCAAATATTTTTCCGTTTCAATGTCAACAAAACTTACCAATTGGTTAAGGCCTTTGCTGCTTACATGTGAATGTTCAAATTGTGATTTTTGCTTTTGCATGAATTGAGCGGTTTCAATCATGACTGCATTTAATGATTCACTAATCAATGCTAAATTCATTCAACAAATATAAGTTCAATCAGTCGCTTTTTGTACCTTTGTGTCATGGATCAGCAGCAACGTGTTTTTTTAATGATTTTGGATGGTTGGGGTATTGGTAAAAAAGATTTTACCGATGGCATTTATAACGCTAAAACACCTTTTATCAATCAATTGTATTCAAAGGTGCCTAATACCACTTTAACCACCTTTGGTAATGCGGTTGGTTTGCCTGAAGGCCAAATGGGCAACAGTGAAGTGGGGCATATGAATATTGGTGCTGGAAGGGTGGTGTGGCAACAATTGGCGCTGATCAACAAACAATTTGATGAAGGAACAGCCCAAGATTTACCTGCTATGCAAGCGCTTATGGATTATTGCCTTCAACAGCAACAACCATTGCACCTCATAGGTTTGGTGAGTGATGGCGGTGTGCATAGTAGTTTAGACCATGTCATTAAACTTTGCCAGATTGCTCAAAACAAAGGGCTCAAGCAGGTGTATATACATGTTTTTACCGATGGAAGAGACACCGATCCTCGAAGCGGTGTTCAATACATCGAACAATTGGAACAAGCCATTCAAAACGGACCAGCTAAAATTGCCTCTGTAATTGGTCGATATTATGCCATGGACCGCGACAAACGATGGGAGCGTGTTAAATTGGCTTATGATCTTATGGTCAATGGCGTTGGAACGCCTTATACTTCTGCTCACGCTGCTATCATTGATCAATACCAAAAGCAAACCACTGATGAGTTTTTGTTGCCCTCAGTTATAGTAGATGAGCAACAACAGCCCATAGCTAAGATTGCCCAAGGCAATGCCGTATTGTGTTTTAATTTTAGAACAGATAGGGGCAGGCAAATTACTCAAGCTCTAACACAAGAAGCATTTGATGAACAGGGTATGCAGCCATTAGAGTTGTACTATGCCACCATGACTGAATACGATGAACGATATCAAAACGTCAAAGTCTTATTTCCATCTCAAAATATCAAAATGACTTTGGGAGAAGTTTTAAGCCTTCACCATAAAAAACAACTAAGAAGTGCAGAAACAGAAAAATACCCGCATGTGACCTTTTTCTTTTCTGGTGGTCAAGAAGCCTGCTTTGAAGGCGAAGACCGAATCATGGAGCCGTCGCCCAAAGTGGCTACTTATGATTTACAGCCAGAAATGAGTGCCCTGCCTTTGACTCAAAAAATCTTAGCGGCCTTAGATCAAAACCAATATGATTTTATCTGTTTGAATTTTGCCAATACGGATATGGTTGGTCATACAGGTGTTTGGGAGGCCATTATAAAAGCGGCAGAAACGGTTGATGCCTGCGTGGAACAATTGTATCAGAAGGCGCTCAGCATGGGCTATCAAATGGTAATCATTGCTGACCATGGGAACTCTGATGAGGCAAAGAATCCAGATGGAAGCCCTAATACTGCACACAGTATGAATCCTGTTCCTTGTTTTATTGTGAGTCCAGCTTGCAAGCAACTTGATCAAGCAGGCAAATTAGCAGATGTAGCCCCTACAATTCTCAAAATGATGAACTTATCAATTCCATCTGAAATGGATGGTAATTGTTTGTTTTAAACTTCAAGAGTAGCCTCATTGTGGTCGCTGTATCTGTAATACAGGGCAGCTGAACAGGCAAATATAAAGGCATTACTAATGCCCCCTATAATGGCATTCAATAGTTGAGTAGTGAAATAAGCAGGAGCGGCTCCTAATTGCTTTGACACGCTTTTAGCGATTGGTATTGTTAAGGCGCCAAAAGCAGAACTCAATATGGCTAAGCCTATCAATACCACAATCCCAATCAGCCCCACCATAGCAGCGCGTTTAAAGGTGATGTTTTGAAAACTAAAGGCAAAGGCCTCGTTCATTTTGAATTGGCCCAAGGCAATCGCTGCAGGTGCCAATAAAAAACGAATCATATACAATAGCCATACAAAAAAACCAATAAAGCCAATGAGTATACTCAATAGGCTGTTGATTTTGGCCAACATAGCTACGAGCAATACAAACAACATAAAGCTTATGCCCATAAATAAAGAGAAGACCACCATGAATAGGATTTGAGTGATGATGCGTTTGTTGAAAGAGGCTTTTATGACGGCGCCTATCGATCTTGATCCAGTCATGATTTCTTGTTGATTCAATTGATAAAACAACTCTACATTCCAACCGTAAATAAAGCAAGCAATGGCTACAAAAGGCAACAATAAAGCATAGTTCAGTTGGCCAAATAAGGCTTCTACTTCGGCGCTTGGGTCGCCATTCTTTTGTAAGATATTGCTAATGTCTTGTATTTTACTCTGGATTTGATTGAGGGTTTCAAAATCCCAATTCATCATTTGTAACAGTAATGGCATTTGAATTGTGTTTGAAAGAATGGCAACGAATAAGCTGACTAAAATAGCTGCTGGCCAAATTTTCTTAAACACCATAACTGCTCCGTTGAAGGCTTGATCCTTAAAATGAAATTGGTATTGATTCATGTATTCAAGATTAGCGTAAGTTTACAATATTTACAAATCATAGCAAATAATTTATGGGTAAAACCTATTTTTGCGCATCATGATCAAAGGGAAAAAAATAGTTGTTGTATTGCCGGCTTACAATGCTGCCGCCACATTAGAACAAACTTACAAAGAAATTCCAATGGACATTGTTGACGATGTGGTTTTGGTTGACGATAACAGCAAAGATGAAACCATTGCCAAAGCTAAAGAATTAGGTATTCATCACATAGTTAAACACGAAGTCAATAGAGGGTATGGGGGTAATCAAAAATCATGTTACAGCAAAGCCTTGAGTCTTGGCGCAGATATTATTGTGATGCTGCATCCAGATTACCAATACACGCCTCAACTCATTGAAAGCATGGCTTACATGATCGCTAACAATGTATACCCAGTGGCTTTGGGTAGTCGCATTTTAGGTAAGGGGGCTTTAAAAGGCGGTATGCCAATGTATAAATACATAGCCAACCGTTTATTGACCCTTTTTCAAAACATACTAATGGGTCAAAAACTTTCTGAATACCATACTGGTTATAGAGCTTTTGATAAAAAGATTTTTGAGAAAATCAATATTGAAGCCAATTCAGATGACTTCATATTTGACAATCAAATGTTGGCTCAGATTTTTTATGCCGGATTTGAAATTGGTGAAGTGACTTGCCCCACCAAATATTTTGATGAGGCTAGTAGTATTAATTTTAAGCGCAGTAGTATTTACGGCTTGGGTGTTATAAGAGTGTCTTTGCAATACCGAATGCAAAAATGGGGTTTGATTAAAAGTGCATTATTTGCCTAATCCGCAAAGTTCATCAACATACTTTTGGGCCTCTTTGTAACCAATTTGCAGGGCATGTTTCCAGTCAGAGCAGGCTTCTGCTTGAAGTTTTAAGTTGTTGTATGCCACACCTCTTAAAGTTAAAAGCAATCCGAAATCCGGGAATTCTAAATCTATGGCTTTGTTTAAGCTCATTATCGCAGCTTCGTTTTGTTTCAATTGAATTTGGCAAAAACCAATGTTAAAATGGTAATCAGCTTCATTGCGCCCTATGCTTAACAAGCTTTGGTAGTCAAGAATGGCTAATTCAAATACACCCAGATTGCTGTAGGCGTCAGCTCTGTTGTAAAGCGCTTCTTTATGTTTGGGGTACAATAGTAGTATCACATTGTAGGCGTCAATCGCTTCTCTGAACCTGTTAGCATCGTAATAGATATTGCCCTTGCTCATCCATAAACTTGTGTCATTGGCATTCGGTTGTAGGCAGATGTCTATGTCTTTAATGGCCAAATTGATGGAATCAATAGCGGCATAGGCCATAGCTCTTAATTGTCTTATTTTAAGGTCAGGCGCTTGCTCAAGGTAGCGCGAGTAATAGGTTATGGCTTGGGGGTAATTGTCCATGTCTTCAGACAAAACCGCTAAATTGTATAGTCCTCTCAGATCATTGCTGTGTCTGCGTAAAAACACTAAAAAGTCTGACTCAGAAAAGGTTAGATTGTTGAGTGCATGATGGGCAATGCCTCTGTTTAAGTAGGCTTCTGTAATGTTAGAATCCAATCTAAGCGCCTGATTAAAATCTACTAAGGCAATGTTAGGTTTCTGCAGCATTAATTGGCAAGTCCCTCTTTGAAAATAGGCCATTGCCATGTTAGGGTCAACACTCAAGCATTGGTCTAACTGAGCAATGGCTTCAGTGAATGAACGGTCTTGAATGAATGCGATGGCTTTATTGTAAAAAATTGTAGTTTGAGCAACTGCCTTTGTTGAGCAGAATGGCAAACACAAAACCAATACCCATAAAGATTTGCTCAGTTTCATATTAACAAAATTAAATGGATTCACTTGACAAAATAAAAATAGATATCTACTATTGTGGAATGATTCAAGTGGAAGTTGTGATAAGTCCTGCATTATTGTCTTTATATGAAGTAAAAGGCAAGGTGGTTGTTGTGGTAGATGTTTTGCGAGCAACTTCAACTATATGCACTGCCATTCATGAAGGGGCTGAGGCCGTTATTGCAGTTGAAACCATTGAGAGTGCAATGGACTATCGCTCTGGTAACTACTTATTAGCAGCAGAGCGAAATGGTTATAAAGTTGATGGCTTTGATATGGGCAATTCGCCTTTTGAATGTCAACATGGAAAAGTTACTAATAAAACCATTGTTTTAACCACTACTAATGGTACTAAATGCATAGAAGCAGCCGTTAAAGCGGGCGCAAACCATGTATTAGCAGGTAGTTTTTTAAATTTAGAGGCAACTGCTCAATGGTTGAGTCAATGCACAGAACCGATTTTGATTTTATGTGCTGGTTGGAAAGATAAAGTAAACCTTGAGGATACCTTGTATGCCGGTGCTTTGGTGGCAAAGCTTAGGCAAATGGCTGAATTATCAATAGACTGCGATACGGCACTCATGGCTGAGCAGTTATACAATCAATCTCAAAATAATTTAATAGGGGTATTGAAACACTCTTCTCATTATAAAAGATTGTCGCACTTGTCTCATGAAGAAGACATGATTTTCTGTATGCAAAACTCTGTTTTTCAGGAAGTTGTTGGGCTTGTGGAAAATCAGATGAAAAAAATGTAGTTCATAATACTCTTTTAGGGGTATAATTTGTACATTTGACCAATCTTAGATTAATTTAATATGAAAAAAGCATTACTAATTTTATTATCGGTGATGGGCTTTAGTACCGTGTCTGCGCAGTACTACTGTATCCCTTACACCAATGCCGGTAAAAACCCAGGTGGTTTAAACACGGACGCTGAATACCCTGTAGGTGGTGGTATTTCTGCTGGTTGGACAACACTTTTATCAGGTAACCAAACCAGTCCAGCTTGGTCAAGTCAAACCACTTTGCCATTTACATTCAATTTCAATGGCAATAACTACACTCAATTTTATGTGTCTTCATCAGGTGTTTTAACGTTCTCGAGCACCGTTGGAACTGCACCAGCATATGCGAACACCAATTTACCTGATGCCTCTATACCTGACAACTCAGCTTGTATTAGAGGTATTTTGAGTGCAGGAGCTAACAGTGCGTATGCCAATATCGTGACTAAAACTTTCGGAACTGCAGGTTCGCGTCAATTTTGGATTACCTTTAGCGCATACAATGAAGCGAACTTAGGCTCTTCAGCCTATTTATGGGTGTCTATCGTTTTAGAAGAAGGTACAAATGCGATATACTTTGTTGACCAAAGAAAATACCCTACAACTGCTACTAAATTAACCATGGGTGTTCAAGTAAACTCAACAACAGCAAATGTTGTTAGTGGTTCTCCAAATGTTAACTTAACTTCAGGTAGTGCAGCTACTGTATCTGATAATTCTTACTATAAATTTTTACAAGGTTCACAACCTAGCTTCAATACAGAAGCTTTTGCTAATACAGTTTCTGATTATTTGGCCTTGACTAAAGCCCCATTCACTATCGGTGGTGTATTTAAGAACATTGGTACAACTGCTTTAACATCTTGTAACGTTAACTATAGCATTAACAATGGAACACCGCTTTCTGTACCAGCAACAGTGTCTATTGCTGCTAATGCAACTGCTACAGTAAATTCAAGTTCAACTTGGAACCCAGGTGTGATTGGTACATACACAGTAAAAGTATGGCTTAGCAACTTAAATGGTAACAATGATGCTCAACCAAGCAACGATACCTTAACTAAAACTGTAATTGTTTTAGAAGATTATGTTCAACGTGTGCCATTGCATGAAGTATTCACCTCTTCAACTTGCGGCCCTTGTGCAGCAGGTAATGCCAATATTGACAACAATATTTTTACTAAATATTTAGACAATGAATATGCAGTAATTAAGTATCAAATGAGCTGGCCTGGAACTGGTGACCCTTACACAACTGCAGAGGGAAACACAAGAAGAACGCTTTATGGTGTAAACTCAATCCCTAATATGCAAGTAGATGGCGGATGGAATGCTAATGCAGGTGGATATACTGTAGCACTTATGGATCAATTCAAAGCTAAGCCATCTTTCATCAAAATTGAAGCGACTCATACCATCAACTTCAAAAAAGTAGTTATGGATGTTAAATTAACCCCATTGGCTGATTACAATAATGCCAACATGAAATTGTTCGTAGCCATCTTAGAAAAGAAAACCACTAAGAACGTAAAAACCAATGGCGAAACTGAATTCCATCATGTATTAAAGAAAATGATGCCAGATGCTAGCGGAACAGCTGTAGGCGCATTAACCAAGAACACTGCTAAAACCTTCCCAACCATGACATGGATAGTGCCAGGTAATGTGCGTTTGCCAATTGATGGTCAAACAGCCAACATCATCAACCTTGCCACAGAAAATTCAATTGAAGAATTACAAGATTGTGAAGTGGTAGTATTTGTTCAAGACTTAAGCACTAAAGAAGTATTTCAAGCGGCTAATTCTGTTGGTACTATTTTGAATGTAGACAACAACAACGTTGAAGCTTCTGGTATTTCAGTTTTCCCTAACCCTAGCAAAGGTGAATTAACTCAAGTAGCATTTAATTTAAGTGCAGCTAATCAAGTGTCTGTAAGCGTATACAATGCTTTAGGTCAATTGGTTGATGTTATCAATGCTTCTGATCTTGAGGCTGGTAAGCACATTGTTTCTTTCAATACTGCTGACTACACAAAAGGTATTTACACAGTAAAAATTCAAGGCAACGGTTTCTCTGCTGCAGAGAAATTCATTGTTGAGTAAAATTTACCCACAATAATTAAAAAAAGTCCCAAAATTCTTTTTGGGACTTTTTTGTTTTTAAATGAATTCCCTACATTTGCTTTCAACAATCGAATATAAACATGAAAAAATTATCCATTTTATTATCAGCAGTTGCTTTAACTGCAATGGTTTTTTCAGGCTGTAAAAAGACTGCAAAAAACGATGGTGAAACCGCTTGGTTTGAGCCAGAAAACAAACAACGTTCATTAATGTTAGACTTTACTGCTACTTGGTGTACTTATTGCGGTTTGTGGGGTCATCCTACATTCAATGCTGCTGAAACCAGCATCGGTGATGGTGCTTTGCCTTTCAATGTGCAAGGTTCTAGCAGTGAATTATCTGCTATCCAGTACAAACCAAACAACGATACCCCATACTATGCAAGACACACTGCTGATTTCTCTAGCAAATTAACCAATGTGACTGTATCAGGTTACCCTACTTTAGTGGTTAACAACAAAAGCGGTTACGGAAGCGGTGCTCAAGCAACTATGGTGAGCGATATGAATACTTTCAATGCTCAAGCGCCAGTGGCTAACATTAACTTTGGTATCACTAAAAATGCAAATGGTTTTACTGCTAAAACGACTACCAAATTCTTCAAAGCGACTTCAGGTGAGTACTACATCACAATGTTCATTACTCAAAACAACATTATTCACCAACAAAACGTAGGTGGTACTTATGTGCCGAACTACACCCACAATAACATCATCAGAGCTTGGCCTATTACCAATGCTAAAGAAACAACTGGTACAATCGCTGGTTTGAACAAAACCTTCGGTGATGCTATCATTTCTGGTGACATTGCTGCTGGTAAATTCGTTAATACTGAGTTAACTTACTACACAGACAATAAAATGGCTGGTATCCCAGCATCTTTTGATGTGTTGACTTGGAATCAAAACAACACTGCTAACATGTATGTTACAGCTTTGATTTGGAAAAAAGAAAGCACTGGTACTTACACATTCGTAAACGGTGTAAGAAAGCCATTGTAATCTAAAATTCAAATATTTCTAAAAGCCCCGCAAGGGGCTTTTTTTATTCCCTAAACTATCGTAAGTTTGATTGCATGTTCAGGGGGATAACAATTTTGTTGCTTTGTTTTGTAGCCAATCCAATCATTGCTCAAAATTATTACCACTTTCGAAAAGATGGAACTGTGCCAATTGGATTCTACATTGATAAGGTATATGATGCCAATAAAACCATCTTACTCAATCAGCCTAATAATCAACATTTGTCAAAAGCCAATGCTTTGCCTTTTGCTGTTAAATTTTATGGGCTAGACTATACCCACTACAAAGTTTCAGACAATGGTTATTTGACATTTGATACCATTTCAACCACCTCCTATAATCCAGATTCAGTATTGCCAACAAAGAGCATTTTAGCCTTTGCTACTGATTTTAAACTCCAGAAACTACCTGTTCCTAACGATGGTATTGCCACCCAAGTATATGCCTATACGGTTGGGCAAGCGCCCAATCGGTCACATATTGTGGCCTATTATGGGGTAAGTTTAGCTAAGGACTCATTTACAGGTCCAATTAGCAATAGCAGCATATTTGCTTTTGCATTAGTGTTTATTGAAAATAAACCCACTCAATTTGATCTCATTTATACGCCTTATGGCAACAAAAATACAATCGGCAAGGTAGGCACAGTAAAAGACAATAACCTCTCATATTTGTTAGGCAATGGTGCACTGCCTTATCCTTATCAATTCTCCTATAACAATGAGGATCTAATCGTTTATCATTTTGAGTATGGGGCAGCGCCTAAGTATGATTTAGCCTTTAAGTCTATTCATGTGGCTAAAATCTATCCTCAGAATGCCATCGTTAATTTTACAGGGACATTTGTCAATTACGGCACAGAAGCCATTCAAAAATGCAGTATCAATTATGCCATTAATGCGGCTGATACTGTCTCTTATGCTCTAAGTAATTTGCAATTAGCCTCTAATGGTGAAGGGAAAATGAATTTTACGCATCCAGTATCATGGACCAGTGGCGCCTTGGGCAGTTTAAATCAAGTGAATGTGTGGATTTCTGAACCCAACGATAGCTTAGATCAAGTGGATTCAAATAATCACTATTATCAAACAGTTTTGAGAAATGCCAACAATACACCCTTTGATAGAAATATACTTTTGGAAGAGGCCACAGGAGCATGGTGTGGCTATTGTCCAGATGCTCATTTAATTGTGAGTGAGGCTAAAAAAACATATGGGTCTAGAGTTATTCCTGTTTCTTATCATTTTGATGACAGCATGAGCAATAATGATGCACTCTGGTTTTTGAGTCAATACATTAGCAGTTATCCAGATGCTCAAATAGACCGAAAAACATTTCTTGGTAGTAATTCCACTTGGTTAAATGCCATGGCAGTGAGAATCAATCAGCCAGCGTCTGTGGCTTTGAGTATAGAACAAAAGCGATTTGATCCTGTATCAAGGACCATTCAATTTAGGGTCAAAGCTCAATTTGAAGATTATTGGTATGGCAATTTACGCATTGGTGCCATTGTAACAGAAGACCACGTGAGGGGCAATGCCAATCCAAATATTTGGAGTCAGAATAATTTTTATTCGAAAGACAATCCCAACGGTGCAGCAGGTGGCATTAGCCATCCTTTGTACAATGAAGCCAGTTATATGGATGGGTATTATCATGAATCTGTTCAAAAGGCTAATCCAGGTGGGGTTTTCGGGGTAGATAAAACCATTCCCCAATTGGTAGCACCGGGCCAAACGTATTATTATGACTTTGCTTATTATTTGCGCCGATAAAGTTGGTCGCCTATAATCAATACCAAACACCTTATTGCAATACCTATTGTTGGGCGGGCGGTAATGATGGCATGCATGTGCCAGCCAATATCAACTTAATTGGTTTTGTAACAGATCTTGGAGAAAATCAATTTAATAGTCCAATATTGAATGCCATATCTGAACCTTTATGGCGTTTGACTGATATCAATGCCTTTGAGCAAATGGCTACTGGATTAAAAGTATTTCCAAATCCTTTTGCAACAAGCTGTTCAATTCAATTGCCTGAAACATCAATGGCAGGCGGGAAGTTAACCGTGTACTCTGTTTTAGGTCAAAGCATGTATACTCAAATCATCTCATCTACTTATACTTCACTAGCTTTTGATTGGTCTGATTGGCCATCAGGTGTTTATACAATTCAATACCAACAGGATCAACACTTACATCAAACCACTGTGGTAAAACAATAGTTTTTGTGTACAATTGGTGAACACTGATTAAGCCCTAATTGGCTAACTTTGCAGCGCTATGTCATCATCAAAATCTATACAATCTGCCTTAATTTCAGTATACCACAAAGACAATCTCGAACCAATTGTTAGAAAACTAAACGACTTAGGCGTTAAAATGTATTCTACAGGTGGAACGCTTCAATTCATTAAAGCATTAGGCCTTCCAGTTACAGCAGTTGAAGCTTATACAGGATTCCCTGAAATTTTGGATGGCCGTGTAAAGACTTTGCACCCCAATATTTTTGGAGGCATTTTAGCCAGAAGAGCTAATAATCAAGACATGGAGCAATTAGCCGCTCATGGTATTAATAACATTGATTTAGTGATAGTAGACTTGTATCCATTTGAAGATACAGTAGCAAACACCAGCAATGCAGACGATATCATTGAGAAGATTGACATAGGCGGTATTTCTTTGATTCGTGCAACGGCTAAAAATTTCAACGATACCCTTATTGTTTCTAATCGTAACCAATACCAAGCCTTTTTAAAGTTGTTAAACGACAAGCAAGGTCAAACGGAAATAGCAGACAGACAACTATACGCCGCTCAAGCATTTATGAATTCTTCGCATTATGACACAGCGATATTCAATTACTTTAATCAAACTGCTCAATTGCCGGTGTTTAAAAGCAGCTATAGCAACAGTAAAGTGCTTAGATATGGTGAAAATCCACACCAATCTGCACAGTTTCACGGTGATTTAGAAGCCATATTTGACTTGTTGAACGGCAGAGAATTGTCTTATAACAATTTAGTTGATGTGGAAGCTTCTTTATTGTTGGTGTCTGAATTTGAAGCCCCAACTTTTGCCATCATCAAACATACCAATTCGTGTGGTTTAGCTTCAAGAGCCACTTTGTTAGAAGCTTACAACGCAGCCTATGCTTGTGACCCTACTTCTGCTTTTGGAGGGGTATTAGCTTGTAACAGAACCATTGATGCAGAAACGGCTCACGCCATGAATGCTTTGTTTTTTGAAGTCGTTACAGCCCCAGATTATACTGCTGAGGCATTAGATATTCTCAACCAAAAGAAAAACAGAATCATCATAAAACTCAAAAAAGCCATCAATAACAAGACCATGTTCAAAAGCTTGTTAAATGGGGTGCTTGAGCAACAAATGGATTGGAGTGCTGAGCAAGGTAAAGACTTCAAATGCGTTACTAATGCAACTGTTAATGCTGAGCAAATTTCAGACTTAGAGTTCGCCATCAAAGCCGTTAAACACTTAAAATCAAACGGTATAGCTATTGTTAAAAATCAACAATTGATTGGCATGGGTTGTGGTCAAACATCAAGAGTAGATGCGCTTGAATCGGCCATTAAAAAATCTAAGCATTTTGGATTTGATTTAACTGGCTCTGTAATGGCTTCTGAAGCCTTTTTCCCATTCCCTGATTGCGTTGCTATAGCTCATGAGGCTGGCATTGTAGCCATTGCTCAACCAGGAGGTAGTATAAAAGACCAAGACAGTATTGATGCAGCAAATGCCAACCAGCAAGCCATGGTATTTACTGGTATCCGCCATTTTAAACACTAATTTAGACTTCATTTGTATATTTGAATGTGCTTATGGCTCCGGTAGAATCATTAAAACACATTCTGAATCAATTACCTGAAGAACCAGGCATTTACAAGTATTTTAATGACTTGGGCCAGATCATATATGTTGGTAAGGCTAAGAACTTAAAAAAACGCGTACAATCTTATTTTTCTAAGCAGCATGACGAACAAAAAACCAGGGTTTTAGTCTCCAAAATCAGGGACATACAATATACAGTAGTGGATACCGAATTCGAAGCTTTATTGCTCGAAAACACGCTCATTAAAGAGTATCAACCACGCTATAACATCAATCTTAAAGACGATAAATCATACCCCTATATTAAAATCACAAAGGAGGCTTATCCAAGAGTTATTCCTGTAAGACAAAGAATTAAGGATGGTTCTGAATACATTGGGCCCTATGCCAGTGTTAAAATGATGCATACCATTTTAGAACTGACTCAAAAGCTTTATCCGACGCGCAATTGTGCTTTAAATTTAAATGCCGAAAACATTTCAAAGGGAAAGTTTAAACTGTGTTTAGAATATCAAATTGGCAATTGCAAAGGGCCTTGTGAAGATTTGCAAACTCAGGTTCAATACCTTGATGCAATTGCTCAAATTCGACACATATTAAAAGGTAATTTGCATGAGGTGAAGCAACACCTTAAAGCTGAAATGCAAGCCGCAGTTGATACATTGGCCTTTGAAGAGGCTCAAAAAATCAAAAACAAATTAGAATTGTTATCGCTCTATCAATCTAAGTCAACGGTAGTGAATACGACTATTAGTAAACTAGATGTGTTTGCGATGGTAACGGATAACAGAGCGGCCTATGTAAATGGGATGCGCATAGTTGATGGGATGGTGGTACAATCGCAAACGTTTGAAATCAAAAAAAATGATCAAGCCAATGATGAAGAACTCTTGCTTCAAGGCATTGCTCAGTTTGTGAATACCCATGGCATGAGTGCTAAAGAGTGGTTACTGCCATTCGAAATAAAAAGCATTGAACTAGCCGTGCCGTATGCTATTCCACAATCAGGTGATAGAAAAAAACTCTTAGAATTAAGCTATAAAAATGCTTTTGTAATTCAAAGAGAGAAGCAATTGGCGGCAGAAAAGTTAGATCCTGATCTCAAAGTAGACCGCTTATTATCGGTTATGCAAAAGGATTTAAAATTGTCTGCGCCACCCAAACATATTGAGTGTTTTGATAATTCAAATATTCAAGGGACACATCCTGTTTCAGCTTGTGTAGTATTTAAAAATGGCAAAGCCAGTAAAAAAGACTACAGGCATTTTAACATCAAAACTGTAGAAGGCCCTAATGATTTTGCGAGTATGATTGAAGTGCTGACTCGCCGCTATACCCGTATGGTGCAAGAGCAACAACCACTGCCAGATTTGGTTGTAGTGGATGGTGGCAAAGGACAATTGAGCTCGGCTGTAGAGGCCTTTAAAGCCATGGGATTATATGGTAAAGTGCCCATTATAGGCATCGCCAAACGCCTCGAAGAATTGTATTATCCGAACGATCCCTTGCCCCTGTATTTGGATAAGCGCTCTGAAACCCTAAAGGTTATTCAGCAAATGCGAGACGAAGCCCACAGATTTGGCATTACCCATCACCGCAATCGACGCAGTAAAAATTTTACGCAATCAGAATTATTAACGATTGAAGGCGTAGGCGAAAAGACGGCCATGGATTTATTAAGGCATTTTAAATCCATTAGCAAGCTCAAAAAAGCCAGTTTAGAGGAGCTCAAACAACAGGTTAATCAAACAGTAGCGCAAAATATTTTTAATTATTTTAATGAAACTTAAGCGTTATTCATTCGATTCATTGTCTGCAATTAAGCATCGTGTTTATGGCTTTGCTAATACGTTTGAATGGGCGCAAGTATTAGACAGCAACTCATCTGATGCTGCCCTTAGAATACAGCGCTTTGAGCTTTTGGCTGGTATTGGCCTTAAGCAATTATTTAAGGGAGATTACCATCAACAATTATCGCAAATAGAACAGTCTTCGAATTGGTTGTTTTTTACTTTACCCTATACCTTGTATGAAAAGTCTGAAGTGCCGATCATCTTTGAACCTCAAATCGTTTGCTCAATTTTAAAAGACGCTGATGCACTTGAGTTGATTAATAATGGCCTTACTGATGCAGAGTTTGATGCATTCATTCAACAATGGGAAGCCTTTGAGCCAAGCCCAATCAATCCCCATTTGCCTCAGCTTTGCTTTACAGCGAATACCTCAGAACAAACGTATTTGAATACAGTTAAAGCCATCCAAAATGATATTTACAATGGGGCTTACTATGAATTGAATTATTGTATAGGATTTGAGACGACCATTCATGACTGGCGCAGTTTGGATTATTTTACACAGTTTAATCAGACAACAAGGTCTCCCTTTGCCGCATGGTTAAAAACACCCATGTTGGATATTCTGTGCTCTAGTCCTGAAAGGTTTTTAAATTTAAAGGGTAAAGAGCTGCTTGCCCAACCCATTAAAGGCACCAATAGAAAACTAATAGATAATAAAAGCCAAATAACAACTTTG
>JAURIG010000025.1 GCA_030832905.1 Bacteroidota bacterium | reverse complement strand
ATCATGTGCCAATCTGCAATTGATTGCGTAATTTGGACCGTCACCTCTTTTGCAGCTGGTTGAGGCATCAACACACTTTGCAAAGGTTTAATATCTCGAGCGCGCTCCAACAAATCCATTTGCTGCATCACTTTTTCACAAAGTCCTCCATTGTTTTGAACGTTCAAACAAGTTGTGTTCAAAGCCCCCAAAACAGCCCCATTTAATTCATTTAAAGTTAATGCGCCAGCCAAGGGATGAGGGAATTTGATCAAATACCACTGATACACCCCATTAGCAATATTACTTGAGGAATAGTTTTGCCAGAAGTTGTCTGCTGCCTTAAGGGCATAAGGTGAAGAGGTATTGTGGGTTTCAGCACTATAGGCAACATCGCCTACAATAAAATTATAAGGCGCTTGAGCTGTGGCTGTGGCCATAAAGTTATTTTTACCTTGATTGAGATAAAACCAAGTTGCTTTCAATTGAATGGCGTATTGTTGTTGATACGCAAAAGTGTTATTGCCCCCGTAATACAGGCCCTTCAAGCCTTGCAGACCATAAGACTCACTCAAAGTCATAGTTCCGAAAGCATCTTCAACCCCTACCCCATTTGCAACAAATCGACTGCAAGCAATTGCGGTATGACATTGATTTAAAGCCAAACCCAACTGGTTCTTAACAAAATCACACGTTTGCACCTGTAATACAATTCCAGATTGTTCTCGCTCACTCACTACAACGCCTGTTTTACAATTCGAAATTTGGCAATTTTGAAGCCGCGCATCAGATTCTAAATGATTAAGCCTTAAACCTGTTTCACATTGAGACATAACTATAGATTGGGCCATACAACTTACACTCTGAGCCTCAACAGCAGTAGAACAATTTTTAAATTGACTTCGCAAAATGTTGAGCGTATTTTTTTCTTTTAATGTCCCCAAATAATTGAGCGCTTTTTCAAAGCCAGTAAACTTAGTGTCCTTTACATGTACGCTATCTGCCATTTGAACCACAATAGCATTAGACTCATCAAACAAACCATTCGACAGCATTTCAAACTGGGCGTTTTGAAGTGTTACATTACCAAAAACTGTTAGCTGTGTTTGGGGATTATAAACCACTTTAGCTGTGTTGATTTGTACATTGGCCAATGGGAATTGAGCTGATCCAAATTGCACCAAACCATCCATTTCCATTAACACATCAGAGGTGGCATCTTGCCCTGTTAAGTGAATTTGCGCATTTTTACCAGCAGCAATTACACAGGCATTTTGAGGCACTTGTTCTGGATTGCTAAACAAAACATAACCAGTCATATCAGCACTGCCTTTATCCACTTTAAACTGGGCGTTTTCTTGCAATTCCAACTGCCCTTTGATACACAAAACGGCATCATTGCCCTTTAAAGTAACTATTGCCCCTTCATCGTAAATCAATTTTGCACCAGGTTCAATTATCAATTTTGAACCATTGTTAATGATCAGTTGACCGCCTTTTCTAATCCACAAAACTGCTTGACTTTTAATCGTCAAAGTCGCTTTGTTCATTTCTAAGTTGTGATCACCTAACTCCAATATTCCCCCATTTTCAATCATAACCATAGCGTTACATTGGGCGGTCTGCATAGAAAACAATGAGCCCAATTCTGGCTTCTGCCTGAATGCAGCATGCGCATATCTGGTCAATTGATTGCCATTAATTTGAACATGCCCCAAATCTTGTATACTCATTGAGGGCAAATTGGTTCGCTCCGCAAAACCATAATTGTAATACGTCTTGATGGCATAAGGCAATTCATCTTCATTTTTCTGCAATTCATTGAACAACCAATGCATGTTCATGTCGGTGATTTCCATGTGTTCTTCATTGGTATTTTTAACACCACAAATTGCCGAAAAGGCTTGAATTGACTTATTGTTGCCATGCACATATACATGAGCAATTGAATCGCGTTGCTCGTAGTTTAAATCCAAGGCACTATAGCTCGGAATGAAACAAGTAGCGCTGTGTAAATTGACCAAATTGATGATACCATAAATGGCTCTGTGATCCAACAAATCATAGCGAATACTGCCAGGGATATGATCTGCGTATACCGTTGGATCTACTTCTTTAGTCAAAGTCAATGGCCCAATTTTAGTATAGAGAACAATCTGTTTGGGGTCTTTAAACAAAGTACCCGCCATCATATGGCTCATTGCAAACACAGAAGAAGTCCATCGCACAGGAACTTGATCTAGTTGCGCATTAATCGGATTTAAAATCAAGAGTTCGTCACCTTGGTTAAAATTTTGACCACTGCCATCAATGCTACCGTTGGTGATGGCAATATTGCGGCAAATTTTAGGGTAGCCTAATGGATTGCTTAAAGCCATCCAATCCGTTCTGTCTTGATGTGGGCCCGATAGGTGATCGGCATCTATATGCTGAATGAGTAATTGCCTGCTAGCTGCTCGATTGATTTTGCGTTTCAAGTGTTCTTTAACAACTGGCAATTTCCCCTTGTAAAAATCTAAGAAAGCTTGCAAGCCAAAAGGAATGTTGGCTCCTTGATGAGGTGCATCAAAAGACACATAAGTTCTAACACAGTGTTTCAATTGCTTATGTTCCATATCCGCTAAAGCATATTTAGCAATCACACCACCCATACTACAACCAATCACCACTAATTCTTCATCACTGCATTTTAGAGTATTTAGTTGTCTGATCAATTCTTCTACTAATAAGGCATTATTCTCCATGTACTCTGCCCCATTATGAAAATCTATGTAGTACACATCAAAGCCTTGACGCCTTAGTGAATCTAACAAAAAAGGCGCCTTTTCAATAGGTTTCCACTGAATGCGGCGTTCACTTTGTTTTTCTGCATAGGGATTATAAATGCACCCATTCATTAAATCAACCAAACCGAAATTACCATATTTTTCGCCATAATAGTCTGTCCAATGGTCTTTAAAGCCAAAGTCAATTCCTTCTACTATGATCAATGGTTTTTGAGGGCAAGTATGCAAGCCGCCATTAGCTGTATAACCCGGCAAACATTGAACACTGGCGCTTAAAAAATCGCCTAACTCTGTTGGCCTAACTGGCTCCGCAAAAATATTACCCAGTGCATCACCAATATGCATAGGATCGCCAATGCGTTTGTGGATGTCATTCCCCAACAAATAGTCTGTTAAATCACAAGTAATGTTGCTGCGACTAACTTTGACCTTACCACTGAAAAAAGTCACTCTAAAAACTAGTGGATTAGCGCCTTCATTTAACTGAATGGAATAATCCTGATTCATTGGTATCTGAACAAATTGTTGCTGACCAATCATGAGTTCAATGGTTTTAATGCCAGAACCTAGGGTATTCAAGCTACAAGAAGCATCTATAAACAAAGTCACATCTTTTTGAAACACCGTAGGCAAGCTTGGCGTACATATAAATAAATCCTTCTTCTCAAAGGCTGTTGGTAAGTCTGCGATATGAAAGGTTTGAGCAACACTATCAAATACAATTGAACCCTTGCTGATGGCATTAGGAGCAAAATCACCGTATTGTATAGCCAAAAAGTTTACAGGCAATTTACCCATGCCCTGCAACTTTCTAATTTGTGTTAATACACTGTCATAAGGTTTTACTAACATGGGTGAAATGGCTGCCAACTCTGCAAATTGATAGGCATTGGACCAATTACTGTTATACGCCCAACTATCATTGGTTGAGCCTGTAAAATTCAATAGACTGCTATCAGCTAGCCCTTGTTTAGCAAAAAAGCCTGTATTAAGACTGCCTGATACAGCAACATGCTTGAACATAGCATCCCATTGTTGGGCAAAATCATTTTGTGCTTTTGCCAAAAACGCACAAATACAAGTAAATAAAATGGTAAAGGTTTTTCTCATAGATTTAAATGGTTTTAGAATACTCGAAAAGAGTAAACCCAAAGTTCATTTAAAGCTTAAGAAAATGTAATTTAGAATTGATAAGTGGACCTATAGGATGCACTTATAAATACTTCTCATCAAAATGCCTATTAGGAGAAATAAAATACAGCAATAATATGCGGGAGTATCTGTATAAAAATGGCGTTAACAATAAAATGGTTGGCACCAAAATGGAAACGATTTTAGTGAATGACCATTCCAAATTAATACCCATTACACCAAATACAATCATAATTAAGGTACTGAAGGCATAACTTACATACATGGCACCCCAGAAGAACCCTGTTTCGTGTTCGAACATCAAACCACAGTGCGGACAATTATCATTGGTCTTACTGAACTGAATTAAATTCAAACTAGAATAAGGGAAAACTTTGCCTTGTCTGCATCTAGGGCATTTACAGGCGATGATGCTAACAAGCTTTGAAGGCACTTTTTGGCTACTCATGATCAATGACTTTTTCTGTACTTTTTATACCATAAAATCCCCACTGAAAACAGTATAATATAGACTGAAGCCAAGAGGATAAGAATACCTACATTTAGACCCATTCCAACGCTTTTAACGCCTGCTGACTGACTGCTTTCAACACTGGCTTTGCACATAGGGCATTGAGCCCAAGCTGTACTTAAAGACAACAAAAAAAGGAGGAACAAACTAAATGGTTTCATATGGTTGGTACAAAAATCTGAAATCGCCAATAATCATATTGTGAGAAAAGTCACTAAGCCCCGTAATAAGGCGCAATCATAAAATAAACTACTACACCTGTTACAGACACATAAAACCAAATTGGCCAAACCCATTTGGTAAGTTTCTTATGTTGGGCATATTCGCCCGTTAAAGCTCTGTATACAGCATAAAGTATAAAGGGTAAAATAATGCCCGCTAAACCAATATGCGTAAACAAGATTAAATAATAAATGGCCTTAAGCGCACCTGTGCCTTGGTATACCGTTTCTACGGTCGTAAAATGATACATGACATAAGACAGCAAAAACAAAATAGAACAAACAACTGCCATTAACATGGTTTTTCTGTGCAATTCAAACTGCTTTTGCTTAACAAACCACAAACCCACAATCAATAAAACAGCAACAATAGAGTTTAAGGTCGCACTTATAGCAGGGAAAATATGGGTATCAAAGCCAAAACCTAAGTCAATTTTAACTTTGCGCATGAGGGTTACCAATGCAAATACAACTACAGATAAGCTGATAATAATGGCATTAGCCAAGCGGTCATTTTTTACGATGGTTTTCATTTGAATATTCTAATTTAAGGGCTCTTACTGCGTCAATGGTGTTTGATTTGTCATTCTGACCACCAGTTTCAAAAACACCTCTAACGCGTTTTTGTTTGTCTACTAAGACCAATTTATTGCTATGAAACAAGCCTGAATGTTGATCTTCAGCTCCAGGGATTTTAAAACTATAGGCAGCTAAATCATAAATGGTTTGTTTGGAGCCAGTCAAAAATTGCCAATGATTATTAACCCGCATGCGTTCTGCGTATTGCTTCAATACCTCAGCACTATCATTGTGAGGATCAACAGTGAAACTCAAAAACAGTATATTGGTATCCTTTTCAAACTCTCTGTAAATGTGTTGAGCAATGTACTGGTTCATTTGCGGACAGACTGTTTCACAGCTGGCAAAGAAGAAACTTACTAATAAGAGTTTTCCTTTGTATGAATCAAGTGTTACCGAATCTCCGTCTTGATTCACCAATTTAAAATCCTCGATTGTGTGATAAATGGTATCGCCATTGGCACCAAGTTCACGTTCATAATAAATGGGAAGCGTTTTGGAGTAATGAACACCTGTTTTATTGATCATCACCCACAAGATGGGCATACCTATCAATAAAAATAAAATGCCCAACACTTTCCATGTTGGGCTATTCTTTTTAATGTCTGACATTGTTTTAGAAATATTTTTCTAAGCTAACATAGTTGCCTTCGATTAATAGAAAGCATACCAAATAAGAGAGAAAAACAACGGCTGGAATAACTATCATCCAACGCAAGAATTTAGCTTCATAATTCAAGTGCATAAAGATGCCCACGATTAAGATGGCTTTAATAATACCAAAGGCAATAAAGACTAAGTTTCTAGCCATAGAAGGACCAAAAGCAAAGTATATAACGAAATCTACGATGGTGATGCCTAATAAGATCCAAAAGGTTCTCCATAAGCTACTTGTACCATGCGATTCAGCATGTGGAATATAGGTTTCTGGAACGTATTCTCCTTCTGTATGTGTATGATGTTGGCTCATAGTATAATATTAAGATTAAATTAGATTAAGTAGTAGAAAGTGAAAACGAATACCCATACAAGGTCTACAAAGTGCCAGTATAAACCAACTTTTTCAACCATTTCGTAGTGGCCTCTTTTTTCGTAAGTGCCTCTGATAACATTCAACCAAATGATGATGTTGATTACCACACCACTCAATACGTGGAAACCATGGAAACCAGTTACGATAAAGAACAAGGAAGCAAATGGCACAGGACCAGGAATTTTATCAGCAGCTGTCCAATGCACATGATCAAATAAATGTAAATTCTTAGCATGTTCAGCCGCAGTAGGTGTAAAGCCAAATAAGTTTGAATCTAAACGACCACCCTCTCCTATGAACTGAGTCCATTCCCAAGCTTGGCAGCTCAAGAAAGCAATACCACCTAAAATGGTATACAACATGTATTTAGACACTTCACTCTTAGCATTTCTATGACCAGCTTCAACAGCTAACACCATAGTTACAGATGAAATGATGAGGATCAAAGTCATTAAACTCACAAACAACAAAGGTAAGTGCAAGCCATGAGCAAATGGGAAATGATTGAATACGGTTGCAGGATCTGGCCATGGAGTAGAACTGCCTGCGTAACTATATCTGATGGCACCATAACCTACTAGTAAAGAAGAGAAGGTAAAGGCATCAGACAAAAGGAAAATCCACATCATCAATTTTCCATAACTGACATTAAACGGAGAACGACCTCCAGTCCAAATGCTTGTGCTTGATACTTCTGTTGTGTTTGACATTAGTTTAACTTAACTATTTAGTTTGCGAAATAAAGAAATAAAAACAAGAAAATCCATAGAATTCCTAAAAAGTGCCAATAAGTTTTGCAAATGTTTATAAACACTAGTTCTTTTCTGTGAATTTTCAGGTTGACTGCTTTAGACAAAGTTACCAATAGCAGTATGATACCGCCTAAGATGTGGAGTAAGTGCACACCGGCTATAACGTAAATAAAAGAGACAGAAATTTCACCAGGCATTTTATTGGAAAAAAAGTAGCCCATATTCATTAGCTGTTGAAACCCAAGTATTTGCAATAACGAAAACGCGCCTGCTAGTAGTATGGTAAAAGAAATATAGGCAGGCACTTTAAAGACATCATCTTTTTTAGCGTTCCTGTAGGCAGCCTCCATGGTGAAACTTGAAAGGATAATAAAAGCAGAACTCAGCCAAAAATGCCACGGCAATTTGATCATTACCCAAGCATTATTTCCGATTCCGTCTTGCCTGTGCACCCAATATGCGCTTGAAAAGGCAAGGAATAACATGGTACTGGCTACAATAAACAACCATACCACAAAGGTCTTAGGGTTGAGCTGTTTTTTTTCTGCGTTAATTGCAGGCGTATTTATACTGTTCATGTTTAAAATAAATAACTGATTAATACCAAGGGCATATAAATGAGAGAAGCGTACATCAATTGTTTTGCTTCAAAAACATCAAGGGTTTGTTTGAGTTTGAACGCCCTGTACAACATATAAATTGAGGCAGGCGCTATCAACCACAAAGCATTGAGGGTTCCAAAGTCAATTGAAAGTGGATACAAAGACAATAAAACCAACATGACCGTATACCAAATAATTTGAATGGCATTGCGCTTGGTTCTACCATCATATGAAGGCAATAAAGTATAATTGGCTTTTCTATAATCGTCTTCTAAAATCCATGCGATAGACCAAAAATGAGGAAACTGCCAAAAAAACTGAATGGCAAATAAAACAATCGCAATGATATCAATATTACCAATAGCACCTACCCAACCAATGGCTGGGGGCAAAGCTCCTGGAATAGCTCCAACAAAAACGGCTAATGGTGTTTTTACTTTTAATGGCGTATAGGCCAAGGTATATATGAATAAAGACACTAAGCTTAAGAAAGCCGCTCGACCATTCACCAAGAAAGCGAGGGTAAACAAGCCTAAAACAGCACAAACCGCACTAAAAACAAGCGCATCTTGAACCTTCATTCTACCTGCAGCTACAGGGCGTTTTTGAGTTCTAGACATGAGCTTGTCTGTGTCTTTTTCATAAACCTGATTAAAGCCATTTGAAGCTGCGACCACTAATAAACCTCCAAGGGTTAATCCAAATAATTGAAGATTGTCAAAGCTTAAGCCAGTTTTTTTAATACCCAAATAATAAGCAATCATTGTTGTGCCCACGACTGAAATACTCAGACGCAATTTACTCAACATGAAATAGTCTTTAAAATAGGCTAAACTTAGTGGTTCTGGGGCGGTATTTGCTGATGGCTCATTCACGGTTCTTGACACTTTTTTTGCCGTTGTAAACAGCTATGCAAATATACAAGCTTATACCGAAAATAAGGCCTGCGAAAAATATATGAGAAACTTGTGGCAAAAGTGGGAATTTGAAACGCAAATTCGATACGCCACTGATGTATTGAACCAATAAAACCAAAGGCAGTATAACAGACAATCGGTACCATTTTTTATCTACCTTTTCACGCAGAGTATACAAGGGCACAACGCTGAACAAAATAAGGGAAACAGCAAACACCCAATGGGCTTTAAAAGTAGACCCCATGGCACTAAAATTAACAGCATCCATTTGATAAAGGGTTTGTTTGAGAATGGCTTCATCAGTTACTTGACGCAAAGCTGCACCATAAATCACTTGAACAAGTGAAATCAAAACAAAGAACAAGTAAAACCAATGATACTTCAATAACACGGCGCTGCTTTGCTCCACTTGAGGCCTGAACAATTGAAGCATAATAAAGCCAATCACAAAATAAGTGGCTAAATAATGTATACTAATAATGATGGGAAACAAATTGGTGGCAACTACAATACTACCCAACCAAGCATTGAATAACATCAAAACAAAAGCACTTACCCCAAACCAAAATTGGCTGTTACTGTTGTGCTTTCGAGTTAATACTAAAGTGACAACATATACCAATGCAAATAAACCAGACAAGACCCCAATTAATCGGTTGATGTATTCCGTCCACGCGCGTTGAGGATTAAACTTTTCTGGTATTTTTAACGACTCATCATTTAGCAGGGTTTGAGCTTGTTTTTGCAAACCAAGACGGCTTAATAATTGAGCGAACTTGTCGACCTTTTTCAAGCGTTTTTCTAAATAGATGGCTTGATAATTAGCAGGCAATTCACATTCACAAGTAGGTGGGAATAGGGCGCCATAGCATTTGGGCCAATCTGGGCAGCCCATGCCACTGCCGGTACTCCTTACAACACCACCAGCGATTAACAATAAAAAAACCGAAGCCAGTGTGAGTAACCCTGATCTTCGGTTTAATTTTAATAGGTTCATATAGACTCTAGCGAGTACTGAAACTTATGCTTTCTTCATGAATATAGCAGCGAATGATGAGAAGAACACTGTGCTAGGCTTCTCTTTTTTACCTTCATAAGCCGTGTCAACTTTAGTGGCAGGCGCATGGTAATGTTCAGGTTCGCCTTCTCCTTTTTCATATTGAGGGAAGTAATCTAGTTCTCTATCAGGACGGCTGTATTCGTGTGGACCGCGGTATACAGTTGGAATTGGACCTTCCCAGTTACCGTGAATGTGTTTAACGCCTGTACTCCATTCCAAAGTATTTGACTCCCAAGGATTTTGAGTGGCTTTTTGACCTTTGAATATACTGTAGAAGAAGTTCCATAAGAAGAACAACTGAGCTACACCACCTAAGATTGCGGCTACTGTAATCAATACGTTAACATCCATCCAAATTCCAAATTCAGGAATTAAAGAGAATTGATAGTAACGTCTTGGCACCCCTGCTAAGCCCATAAAGTGCATTGGGAAAAACACCAAGTAAGCTGAAATAAAGGTTAACCAGAAGTGTAAGCTACCTAAAGTTTTGTTCATCATGCGACCAAACATTTTAGGATACCAGTGGTAAATACCGGCAAACATACCAAAGATAGAAGCACTACCCATTACTAAGTGGAAGTGAGCTACCACAAAGTAACTATCGTGTAACTGGATATCTAAAGCAGCATTACCTAAGTAAATACCGGTTAAACCACCAGAGATGAATAAAGACACTAAACCAATAGCAAACATCATAGCTGGCGTAAATCGGATATTACCCTTCCATAAGGTCGCTAAGTAGTTAAAAGTCTTTACCGCTGATGGAACCGCGATGATCAAAGTTACATACATAAACATGGTACCTAAGAACGGATTCATACCGGTAATGAACATGTGGTGACCCCAAACGATGAATGATAAGAAAGAGATACCCAATAAAGAGATAACCATTGCAGTGTATCCGAAAATTGGTTTTCTAGCATTGGTTGAAATTACTTCAGAAGAAATACCCAAAGCTGGCATCAAGATGATGTAAACTTCTGGGTGACCTAAGAACCAAAACAAGTGTTGGTATAGCACTGGGCTACCACCACTATTGGTTAAAGCACCTACACCGTTTAAGTGAATATCGCTCAAGTAGAAACTTGTACCGAATGAACGGTCAAAAATCAATAATAAACCTGCTCCTAATAATACAGGGAAAGATAATAAACCTAACACTGCAGTTAATAAAAAGGCCCAAATGGTTAGTGGTAATCTATTCATTGACATCCCTTTGGTACGCATATTTAATACGGTAGTGATGTAGTTAATACCACCTAATAAAGATGACACAATGAACAAAATAATTGCCATTAACCACAAGGTAGTCCCTAAACCAGAGCCAGGCATAGCTTTTTCAAGGGCACTTAATGGTGGATAGACCGTCCATCCACTAGATGCTGGTCCTGTTTCTACAAAGAAAGACGACATCAACACAATTGATGACATTAAAAAGAACCAGTATGACAACATGTTCATGAAAGGGCTGGCCATATCTCTTGCACCAACTTGCAATGGAATTAATAAGTTACTGAAAGTACCACTTAAGCCTGCTGTTAACACATAGAATACCATGATGGTACCATGTATGGTTACCAAAGCCATGTAGTAGTTAGGATCCAATTTACCATCTTTAGCCCATTTACCTAATAAGGTTTCCAAAAAAGGAAACGCTTGATCAGGCCATGCTAATTGTAATCTAAACAACAATGACATACCCATACCCAAGCATCCCATAATGATACCTGTGATAAGGAATTGTTTAGAAATCATCTTGTGATCTGTACTGAACACATACTTAAATAAGAAAGAAGGTTCGTGGTGATCGTGGTGACCGTGGTGATTGTCTGAAGATATTGCTGTGCTCATGTCTTGTGTGACTGTTTTTACGATTTAAAATAATTAGTTAATAGCGATGCGTTTAGTGGTGTCTGTGTTAGTTAAAGTATCTGACTTTAATACAGCAGGAACAACTTCGGTCTTTTTAATGAAAACTGGTTGTTGTGACTTCAACCAAGCATCAACTTCTGCTTGTGATTCAACTACAACTTTGATCTTCATGTTATAGTGAGATACCCCACAAATTTTATTACAGTATAAATAATAATCGAATTCTTGACCAAACTCTTGCTTAGCTTCTAGGGTTGATTTTGTAGGCTTGAAAGTGAATTTAGTAGGCATACCAGGCACAACGTTCATTTGAGCTCTCATGTGAGGCAACCATGCACTGTGAATGATGTCTTTAGATCTGAAATTGAAAGTTACTAAAGAATCTTTAGCAATGTGGATTTCTTGGGTGATGATATCATCTGTGGCAGCACCGTTGAAATAAGCAGCAAATTGAGTTTTGTTGTTTTTAATTTCTTTGATACGCTCGATTTGTTTAGTCTTTCTATTAATTGACGCTTCGGCTTCATCTAATCTGTCGCCATTTTTAATGGCTTCGATTTCTTTCTCGATAGATTCCATTGCGTTGTAGTCTCTGATATTTTCAGCTTCAGTGTAAGTAGCTTGAACAGCTGCTAAGGTAACCCCTGATGCTAAATCTTTAATCAATTGCTTTTCAAGTTCAATTTGTTTGCCCAATTCAACCATTAAAGAATCAACTTCTGGCTCGTAGGCCAACCCTAACTCATTTTTACCTGAAATGAATTTGTAATCAGCTTTTCCCATGATACCATCTTCCCCAGCATATCTGGCTTTCCAACCAAATTGATACGCGAATATCTCAATGCTTTTAATTTTACCTTTATAATTATCTTCAGCATAAACAACTGTTCGCCATGTTTGGTGACCTCTTAATACCAATGCTGTCAAAACAATTGCAGGTATAATGGTCCAGAAGATTTCTAAACGATTATTGTGAGAGTAGTATAAAGCTTTCTCACCTGGACGGTTCGCATATTTGAATGAGAACCAAAATAGTAAGAATTGAGTAGCAAAGAAAACAATAGACGTTAAAATCAAGGTCATGGTGAACATACCATCGTAGGCAAAACCATGCTCACTAGCAGAATTGTTAAGTAAAATGTGTTTGCCGTGGTTTTTGAATTCCCAAACTGTAGCCATTAAACCTACAATCATAAAAATCAACATCACCCATTTGTTCACATTGTTTTGGTTCACTGTTTCGCGACCTGTAATTTTAGCTGTGTATTTGCTGATATCAAAAGCATTGGCCAAAACCAATACCATCATAATACTGAAAACAATTATGGCCCAATTAATCTTGGAAGACAAAGCGTCCTCGGCTGAGTCGCCTTTTGGTGCTTCGTATTTAAATTCATCTGCACCAAAGAGCGGTTTTTCTGCGGTGTAATGATCAACCGATACCCCTTGAACGTCAATGGAATGACTCACAGCATATGCAGCGCCAAAGAGTATTGCTGCAGCTAGAGTCCATTTGAAAGTGAGTTTTAAAAGTGATTTCATTCTATCTGATTGCTTGCTAAAAAGGTCTATGTGTCTTTTTTAAGTTGCGGCAAATTTATTGTTATTTTCAAAATATTCTATAAAAATTATCGGGATTTTTCCACTAGAATATTATTTAGAATCAATTTAAAATCAAAATTACCTGAGACGGTCTGCAGATGCTAATAAATCCAAGTCTTTCTTAACCGATCGAAGGGCTAAAAATTGAACAAAAAATAAAAAAATTAAACACCAGAAATAGGGCGTTGTGGACATCAAGTTAAAAGGCAAAGCATATTCTTTTGCAATAGTATATCCTGTAAAAACAATTATTAGAACATTTAAAATATGCATAAGCAAACTGAGTCTTAAGCGCTTGAATTGGCGTTTAGGTTGCTTGAAATCCAACAAGATAAAAATGTTCATCAAAAGGATTAATAAACAAGATATAAACAATTTTATATCAGTAAGTAATGAAATTTTAAATTGCTCACCAACTAAACAATCAAACCCTTTTATTTCGGGTATATTTTCGGACCACACAAAGACTGGCCATTGAAAGATTAAGCCTAGAATTAGACCAAGTAAAACTGTCAGAATAAATAAGGATTGAACTCTTTGAATCATTGGGCAAATTTAGTCTTAAAAAAAATGTACTTACTAAGAAAAAATTCACTAGGTTTGCACCATAATAAAAACAGATATTCATGTCAGAAAAAAAATCTAAAACCGGCTATTGGATGCTATTTTTAGTGTCTCTTGTTACAATCATTGCATTATTAATGTTCCTTCCTGAAGCATTTTGGTTAGCGCTCCCTACTACTGTTGGTGGTTTCGCCATGGCCATGGATTGGATTTAATTCAAACCTTATTGATACAAAAAAACCAGATCGTTTGATCTGGTTTTTTTTTGCGCTATTCAGTTTAAGCTTATTTAATGTATTTGAATTGTCTGCCATTAAACA
Organism: Bacteroidota bacterium; assembly: GCA_030832905.1. Taxonomy (GTDB): domain Bacteria; phylum Bacteroidota; class Bacteroidia; order NS11-12g; family UBA955; genus JABMMZ01. The sequence continues at coordinate 7,442 of JAURIG010000025.1, read as the reverse complement.
CAGCGTTGCTGCCAAGTTCTTCTTCGATGCGCAACAATTGATTGTATTTGGCCATCCTATCACTTCTGCTCGCAGAACCCGTTTTAATTTGGCCACTGTTCATCGCTACTGCAATGTCTGCAATGGTTGAATCTTCTGTTTCACCGCTTCTGTGACTGATGATATTGGTATAAGCGTTTTGAGTCGCTAAATTAATTGCATTAATGGTTTCAGTTAAAGAACCTATTTGATTGACTTTGATTAAGATACTGTTTGCAATATTTTCAGTAATACCTCTTTGTAAACGGTTCACATTGGTCACAAATAAATCATCACCAACTAACTGTACTTTTTGACCAATGGCTTGGGTTAATTGTCCCCAACCCTTCCAATCGTCTTCAGCACAACCATCTTCTATAGAGATGATCGGATATTTAGACGTCCAAGATTTCCAGTAATCTACCATCTCCTCTGAGTTCAATTGGCGTTTGTCTGATTTCTTAAACACATACAAGCCTTTTTCAGCATCGTATAATTCACTGGTAGCTGCATCCATGGCAATGAACACATCTTCTCCAGGTCTGTAACCTGCCTTTTCAATGGCCATTAAAACAGTTTCGATGGCTTCTTCATTCGATTGAATATTAGGGGCAAAACCGCCTTCATCTCCTACATTGGTTGAATAGCCTTTTTGTTTCAATACAGATTTTAAGTGGTGGAAAATTTGAACCCCCATTCTCAACGATTCGCTGAAAGTGTCAGCCTTGGCTGGCATTACCATGAATTCTTGAAAATCAATAGCGTTGTCTGCATGCGCACCGCCATTTAAAATATTCATCATTGGCAATGGCAAAGTATTCGCGTTAACACCACCGATGTAACGGTACAAAGATTGTTGACTCTCTTGAGCCGCTGCTTTAGCCGCCGCTAAAGACACCGCTAAAATGGCATTGGCCCCCAAATTTGACTTATTGGCTGAGCCATCTAAGTCTATCATGGTTTTATCAATCAGATTTTGCTCGAAAACATACATACCAATTAATTCATTGGCGATGATGTCATTGACATTATTAACGGCTTTGATAACCCCTTTTCCCATGTATACGGCAGCATCGTTATCGCGCAACTCAGCTGCTTCGTGAATACCAGTACTAGCGCCACTTGGAACGGCCGCTCTACCAATAAATCCATTTTCGGTGATCACATCTACCTCAACGGTAGGATTTCCTCTAGAATCAAGGATTTGCCTTGCTTTTACATCTGCTATTAAAGACATATAATTATTGTTTAATCATGCTGATAAAGTCATCAAACAAATACCTAGAATCGTGAGGGCCTGGAGCCGCTTCAGGATGGTATTGAACACTATAGGCTTTACGACCTTTGATTCTGATACCTTCAATGGTATTGTCGTTTAGATTGACATGGGTAACTTCTACTTCTGGGTGGTCTACAGTTTTAAGAGCAAAACCATGGTTTTGAGTGGTGATTTCGCAATGACCAGTGATCAAATTCTTAACTGGGTGGTTCAATCCACGGTGGCCATTGTGCATTTTGAAAGTTTCTATGCCCATTGAACGACCTAGTAATTGATTGCCTAAACAGATGCCAAACATTGGCAATTGTTCTGCCATCAAAGCTTGGATGGTTTTAACGGCGTAGTCCATAGAGGCTGGGTCACCTGGGCCATTAGAAATCATAATGCCATCAGGTTGCCATTTCAAAATATCTTCAGCTGAGGCATAGGCATTGAACACCCCACAAAACGCATCTCTTTCATTTAAACAACGTAAGATGTTTTGTTTGATGCCGAAATCAAGCACGGCAACTTTGTGACTGGCTTGATCTGAACCTATTGTATAAAACTGAGGGGTACTCACTTTACTTGACAATTCTAAGCCTTCCATTTCAGGCACACTGTCAAGCATGGCTTGCAACTGTTGAATGTCTGTAATTTCAGAACTAATAATGGCATTCATGGCACCTTTGTCTCGAACATGTCTAACAATGGCTCTGGTATCAACATTTTGAATGCCCACCACTTGATTGCCAATAAAATAATCGTCGATGCTTTGAACAGCCATTTTTCTGGAATGGTGATGCGCAAAAGTGCTGCAGACCAAACCAGCGATTTTGATGTTGTCGGATTCTACATCCATTTGACTAATGCCATAGTTGCCTATGTGCACATTGGTTTCTACCAAAATCTGACCAAAATAAGAAGGGTCTGTAAAGACCTCCTGATAGCCAGTCATGCCTGTGTTAAAACAAATTTCTCCGGTAGTGGTTCCAATTTTACCTACGGCTGTTCCTTTAAAGTAAGTGCCGTCTTTTAATAGCAGAACTGCTTGTGTTGAACTCATCAAAGGGCAAAATTAAAGCTAATCTTCAGCAAACAAAACACAACTTAATAACACTTGAAGCGTATTCTATGCAATCCTAGGGCATAGCTACTCCCAAAGGAATTATGTATATTTGCAAGACCTTGACAGACAATAAAAAAGACATTCGCAACATGAGTTTAGAGGACCTTCAAACGGCCTTTGAAGCTGCTGGTATGCCAAAATTTAGAGGCAAACAGGTTTACGAATGGCTATGGAAAAAAGGAGCTAAAGACTTTAACGACATGAGCAACCTTCCCCTTGATACTAGGGCATGGCTCAATGACCATTTCTGTATATTGTCTGTATCTGTTTATGCCCAACAAAGCAGCACAGACGGCACCATTAAAATGGCGTTCAAGTTACATGATGATGCAATAGTAGAAGGAGTGCTCATCCCAACCCCTACCCGCGTTACAGCTTGTGTGAGCAGTCAAGTAGGTTGTAGTTTAAGCTGTGCATTTTGTGCTACTGGTTTCTTAAAAAGACAAAGAAATTTAGAGGCAGCTGAAATTTACGACCAAGTGTGGCTCATAGACCAAATGGCCCGCAAACAATTTGGCATGCCTTTGAGCAATATTGTATTTATGGGCATGGGCGAACCTTTGTTGAATTATAACAACGTAATAGCCGGCATTCAAAAAATAACGCAACCTGATGGTTTGGGTATGTCGCCAAGTAGAATAACAGTCTCTACTGCAGGGATAGCCAAAATGATTAAAAAACTGGGCGACGATGGCGTTAAATTCAATTTGGCCCTATCCTTACACGCAGCGAACAATGCCAAACGCAGTGCTATTATGCCAATCAACGATAGCAATCCTTTAGAGGATTTATCGGAAGCACTGAATTATTTCTATCAGAAAACGAAGCGAAAAATCACCTTGGAATACGCCGTTATGAATGATACCAACGATGGTAGTCAAGAGGCTAAAGAATTGATTCGATTCGCTAAAAAAATACCTTGTAAAGTCAATTTGATTGAATACAATCCGATTGATTTGGCCAACTTTAAAGGCGCTGAAACGGATAAGATAGCCGCATTTGCAGAACAAATAGAACACGCAGGCATAATCGTCAATATCAGACGCAGCAGAGGCAAAGACATCGATGCCGCTTGTGGCCAATTAGCCAATAAATTATAACATGCACAAAGCAGGATTTGTAAACATCATAGGAAAACCAAACGCTGGTAAAAGCACCTTGTGCAATGCCTTAGTTGGTGAGCAGTTAAGCATTATTACGCCAAAAGCTTCAACCACTCGACACAGAATTTTAGGCATTGTGAATGAGGAAGACTACCAAATGGTGTTTTCTGATACCCCAGGCATGATTGAACCCGCCTACAAATTGCACGAAAGCATGATGAATGCGGTTAAAGAGAGCATTGACGACGCCGATGTTTTGATTTTATTGGTAGATGCTAGTAATGCTGCCTTGAAACCTGAATACTTAGAAATGATTCAAAAGGCCAAATGCCCTTTGATCTTGATTGTCAATAAAATTGATTTGTCCAATCCGGCACAAGTCAAAGAGGTGATTCAAACCTTGAGTCAAACATTGAATCCTAAAGAGGTATTTGCCATTTCTGCTCTACATCAATTAGATGCCACTGGTTTACTCAAAAGCATAGCAGCCTATTTACCTGAACACGAAGCCTTTTATCCTAAAGACCAACTTACTGATCGCAATACCCGCTTTTTTGTGAGTGAAATGATCCGCGAAAAGATCTTCAACCAATTTGAAGAAGAAATTCCATACAGCACAGAAGTGATTGTGCACGACTACAAAGAATCAGACAACATAGACCGCATCTATGCCTATATTATTGTGGAGCGCGATTCTCAAAAAGGCATAATTTTGGGTCGAAATGGTTCGGCCATCAAAAAGATTGGTATTGAAGCGCGTCAAGCCATTGAAGCATTCGTTGGCAAAAAAGTCTTTTTAGATTTGAGGGTAAAAGTTGAAGAGAACTGGCGCAAAAACGAGCAAAAACTTAAGCATTGGGGGTACTTAGAATAAGACTCTAATCCCTTTTTCTGCAGTTACTTGTCCAATTTTGATTAAGTCAGGGAAATCCAAATCCGTTTGACTGGCTACCAATAAACCACCGCTGGTTTGTGGATCACACAACCACAACATATGAATACCATCAAGGCCAGTAGTATGGGCTTGAACGGCATTATAGTTATTCGTAGTGATATTGGGATAGACATAAGCTTGAGCCAATTGCTTGGCTGCCTCCAAAACTGGAATTCTGTCTAGTTCCAGATCAGCACCAAATTGCTGACCCAACATTTCTGACAAATGACCCAATAAGCCAAACCCGGTTACATCAGTCATGGCACTCACTTGAGGCAATTCAGCTAGCTTAAGTCCTAGCGAATTCAATTGCGTACTCCATTTCAAAAACACTTGATAAGCTTGCTCAGATAATTGCTTTTGCTTTAGGCCATTGGCCATCAAGCCTAAACCCAGTGGCTTGCTTAAGTATAGATGATCACCAACCTTTACGGTCGATTTCAATCTGATTTGTTCTGACTTGGCTAAGCCAGTAACACTCAATCCAAACAAGGGTTCTTTAGATTCTATTGAATGGCCACCAGAAATGGTAATGCCAGCTGCTTGACAGATATGCTCAGCACCAGCTAAAACCTCCTGAGCCAATTGTATAGGCAATTGTTCTTGAGGCCAACCCAACATAGACAATGCTGAAATGGGTTGAGCACCCATAGCGTATAAATCACTTAGGGCATTGGCTGCAGCTATTTGGCCAAAATCATAGGCATTTCCTACAACAGGTAAGAAAAAATCCAAAGATTGCACCAGGCTGTCGCCATTGTTAAGTGGCAATACCACTGCATCATCTCTTTCTAAAAACCCAACACTTAATTGAGCAGAAACTGGACTATTATGCCCAGACAACAAGGTTTTTAATTGCTCAGGTCCTAATTTACAACCACAGCCCCCACCTCTTGAGTAATCTAAAAGATTATAAGACATTCTTAATTTGAATGCGTTTTTTACTGCCATCTTTAAACAACAAATCTGCATTGTAAGATTTGTTATCAGTATTTGGCTTTTTAGAAATGTAAATGCGCTTTAAAGGATCCTCAGGTTCAATATTATCCAATATGCACTGGTAACTTTGCTTTTCAGAAGCAGTTAATAATTTTGCATTGAACGTATAATCTTTTTTTGCAGCTTGCTGAACTTCATCTAGGGTGACATAGAAATTCCCATCACCTAAATTGACAAAAGTATTACCTCTATTTATTGCTAAAGGCTGATTTAATGCCGATATTAGCGAATCAATGCGCTTAGCAGGTCTGAGGTGAAGGGTCATCAAATTTTCACAGACCACAAATAACATGTTATTGCGAAAGTAAAATGCTGACTTGCCTTTTAATGCATCCATGACTTTTTTCTCAATGTCTTCATTAGAACATGATAATAAAGTGGATTGAGCTATTCCAAAGTGGATAATCCCTTTTTCATATTTGCATGGCACATTAAACCCATTACAGCCTCCAAATCCATCGGCAAATCCACTATCAATATTGAATCGGATACTGGCATTGGCTTTTCTAACGTTAGGCACAACTTTAAGATACTGTTCAATATTAAGGAGTTTCCAATTACAGAAGCCTAATAGTTTAGGATCATCTAAAACCGTGTTAATGGTCTCAAGGGTTTTGATGTAGTTGTATGTTGTTTCAAGGGTTTGCGTTGTTTGATTAAATCTTTGCACCAATTGCATTTCGATTTTAGTTTCGACCCCTGGCTCATAAATAAAGCCCTCTATTTCATATGGAAACACAGACCAATTGCTGTCTTTATGGGTTTTAATTTTATAGCAACTGCTGATGACACCATTGTTCTCACAAGCTGTTTTGGCGTCAGCCACATAAATAATTCTGGTTTCAATGTCTTGGGCCCAAAGTTTTGTTAAGCCTAAGCACAACAACAAAAAGCAAAAGCGTTTCATATCTCTACAATATTAATTGATTTATCTGATTTCTAATCATCCCATATTCAACAATTGTTCCGCAATCGCGTTGGCATCAAAATGATCAAAATCAACTTGAATATAGGGCGCTTGTGCCCTTTTTACTCGGCCCATCGCATAGGCTTTGTCATAGTATTTTAATAAAGGTGGAACAGCTTTTTCCAATTGATCAGCTGCTATATACTCGCAAATCTGCTGAGCCATTTCATGGCCTAAACGCTTGCTTAGTTTTACAACGCGTTCCATCAATTGTGATTTGGGAAACTGTCCATAAGCCTCAATAATTAATTTAACCCTTTCCTCGACCGGAATTTGATAAGCTATGACCTTAGCTGTTTGCATATTTTGCCAAAGTGGAGCTGGCATATGCACCTTGCCTATGATAAAACTTTCGTTTTCTACCCATAGGATTTTGTTTGGGTCTAAGATCTTTAAGACTTCGTAAATGTCATTGTGAAATTGAGCACTGCTGTTTTGAATGGGCATGCCTAAATGTCCAAATGCACTGCCTTTATGATGGGCCAAGGCTTCCAAATCAAGTACTTGGGCCCCCTTTGCTTTTATGGCTTGTAATACTTGTGTTTTGCCACTGCCAGTATAGCCACTTAAAATTAGTATCTGAGTGAATTGAGCAATCGTAGACAAAACCTCCTGCCTGTAGCGTTTATAACCGCCTTTGACCAATTTCACTTCAAACCCATTTTGGCTTAAAAATTTAGCCATTTTATGACTTCTTAGACCGCCTCTAGCACAATACAGTCTGAGTTGATTATTGGGAGCACAAGCTTTAATTTGATTTAAAAGCATTGGCTCTAATGGCCCAATCAACTGATGACCAAGCGCTATCGCTGCGGCTTTTCCTTCTTGTTTATAGCACAAGCCCACTTCATGCCTGTGTTGGTTGTTGAGTAAGGGCACATTCAAGGCGCCAGGAATATGATCATCAAGGTATTCTTGAGGCGACCTGACATCAATCAAAGGCCAATCACAATCATGCAATTCAGGCAAATCTATGGTTTGCATCATAGTTCCTCTGAATCCGATGAATCAGCTCCTAATTCTAAGCCTTTTAT
>JAURIG010000024.1 GCA_030832905.1 Bacteroidota bacterium | reverse complement strand
AGGCAAAGATTTTGATGCCATTTCAAATCAAATTTCAGAAAACAAAATCATTCCAATTCTAGACTATTTACCTGCCGAGTTTCATGCACAAAATGATAAACCATGGTGGGTTGTGCCATATTGTATTTGGAGAGATGATAATGCCTCTTTAATCGTTTTAAACAAAAACGGTTTGTTTGCCCTTTATGAAAATGTAGAAGAGTTAAGAATGATATTTTCTATGGAAAGCATTGAAAAGGTTGAGTTTGAAAGGGCTTACGAAGATGATAGATTTATCAATAGACTTTATGTCCATACAGCAGATGGGTACATGACTTTAGATGAATTTGTTTTAAGTGAATCACATATACAATCAGCATCTTACTTGTCTATTTTGGCTACAATTATTGAAGTAAGACAAGCTACTATTAATGCTAGTAAAGGTCAACCTATGTGGTATGAGGGTGTTGGTGGAGAAGGATTTACTTCAATGAATTCAGCGTTAGATATGGTTTCAGCTAAGTCATGGGAAAATCCTTTTAGGCCTAATCCTGCTGATTTTGGGTACAACAATAATCAAAACGAAAATACTAGCTCTGATGACAATGCAAATGACCATAAGTCAATCATTTTGAATGATATATTGGCGTCATTAGCCTTTTTATACATATGTGTTGCAGGAGCTGATTCGGGAATCAATGCTACTGAAATGGAAACAGTTCAATCTAAGTTATCTGAATGGAAAGAGGATGGAGATGTAACCGATTGTTTGAACTTTGTTGTTTCATACTGGAAAACTCTTGATAGCGATCAAGAAAAATTGATGGTAGAGGAGGTCGCTCACATGCTAAAAGCACATTTAGAAGCCGATAATTTAAAAGCAATTAAGTCTGACTTATTACAAATTGTAAATGCAGATGAAGTAATAGCTGATACTGAAAAAGGAATTATTTTATTTATTTGCTCAATTTTTGATTGAGGATCGTACGGTTTTAATTTCCTCTGGCTTTAGGCCCTGTAGTTCAACGGATAGAACGAGCGTTTCCTAAACGCTAAATGTGGTTTCGATTACCGCCGGGGCTACAAATGACAGAGTGAATGTGGGTCCTACTTCACTATCACCTTCACTTATGTTTCGGTCATTATTAAAAGTTACGTAGGATACAAAGCGAATGCGAACAAATTCTCTGTCATTTTTGTTTCCTCTATAGATTAATCGTAGGAGGACTTCACACTCGGACTCAGGGTCTTCTCCTAATGTTTACACAGAAAGCTAAAGGTGGAATCTGTCAATACACAGAAGGAGGACACTCACATTTTTTATAAAATTTTTTATATATTTTTGTTTTAATTTGTATTATGACTAATTGCATTATTGACTTTACATTTTATCCTTCTGATAAACAAAAAAATTATACCAAAAAAGATATTTTAAATGACTGTGACTTTTTAAAACAATTTCTTGAAAGTGAATTATTGGTTGCGGTAATTAGTTCTGATATTATGTTAGATACTTTTGAGTTAAATGAATGGGATGAATTGCCAGATGAAGATTATCAATGTGTTTGTCGGTTTAATGTTGAGTTCAAAATATCTTTTGACGACTTTTTCATAGCGAATAAAAAGAAGCTTCAATTATTTTCCGGAAACCCATGGAAAGATGGAAGGACAAATAGTTTTGGAGATTTTCCAGCAATTAACATTGATATTGCTGAATATGACAAAGATTTTCTATTCGAATTAAAGAAATTCTGGACTTTAAACCAATGGCATTATTTAAGGAGCGAAATAACAGTACATAGTTTTTTTGAAGGAACTATGTAAAAAAATTTGAATTAATATTTTCTAGTATAAAATCTTTAGCTATTAAACAATTGGTTGCTTAAGATTATTAATTTTTAGAATAAATAGGAATCTTCCTTTTTGCTTAGAATTAGATTCACTATAATTTTAAAATAATGATTTTATCTCGTTTACTTCTCAGTTTGTATAAGAGACAAAAATGATCATTTCCTAAACACTAAATGTGACTTGCGACAAAGGCGCTCTGTTATTGGGGCTACAAATGACAGAGTGAATGTTCTCCTACTCTATCACCTTCACCTAGGTTTCGGTGATTGAAAACAGATTCGGAGAAAACATTTAGTGCGAGAGCGCAAACAATCTTCTGTCATTTTTTTTTTGATTCAGACCATACAACTGTCTGCTAAAAATTCGATAAATGTTTAATTAAATAAGATTTAATAAAATTATTAGCCTCATTTACAGATGCTTAGTTTTTTTAATTTATTGTTAAAAAACAAATACATAGCCTTTTTGTTAACTTTTAAATGAAAAGTGAAAAAACACTTCAAATGGGCGGAATCCGAAAAGCCTTAAGAGTAGGAAAAAACATTTAAAAATTAAAGATGGAACATTTAAAAATCGCAAGCGATAATTACGTAGCATTTACGTTTTTTATCGGAACAATGGCCATGATGGCCGCCTCAGTTTTCTTTTTCTTTGAACTAAACAACACTTCAGCCAAATGGAGAACTTCTGTTTTAGTTTCAGGATTAATTACCTTTATTGCAGCAGTTCACTACTACTACATGAGAGGTTACAATTTAGCTACTGGTGATTCACCAACATTTTTCCGTTATGTAGATTGGATTCTTACTGTGCCTTTAATGTGTGTAGAGTTTTACTTAATTACCAAAAAAGCAGGTGCTAAAATCAATTTATTATGGAAGTTAATTTTTGCATCATTAGTGATGTTAGTAACAGGTTATTTTGGTGAAACTATTGACAGATCTAACAGCGTATTATGGGGTGTGATTTCAGGTGCTGCCTATTTCTATATTGTTTATTTGATTTGGTTTGGTGAAGTAGCAAAATTAGCGCAATCTGCTGGCCCTCAAGTTGCAAAAGCAACAAAAACACTTGCTTGGTTTGTACTTGTAGGTTGGGCTATCTATCCGCTAGGTTACATCTTAGGTACTCCAGGTGGATTGTTTGGTATCCAATTAGTAGCTGATCCAGCTGCTGCAGCTCATTCAATGGATATTGTTTACAACATAGCTGACGCTATCAATAAAATCGGATTTGGTTTAGTTATTTATGCTCTAAGCCGTTCAGAAGATTAATTACAACGCATTGTTTTTTAGAGAAGGCTATTTGGAATGTTCTAAATAGCCTTCTTTTTTAACCTTTAATTTCAACTAACAAATGAGCCAAAATCAATATAACAATGAGAGCAATGTTCAAGAATTTAAATTTGCATTTGATTTTGTATTTGTTGGAATGGGGGCAAGCAATAGCTTAATCCTCAAAAAACTCATTGAATCAGATTTACTCAAAAATAAAAAAGTAGCCATTATAGAGGCTGAACTTAAAAACGAAAATGATAAAACCTATTGCTTTTGGGCTTCAAATAATGATAACATTGTTAAGGAGTTAAGCCCTATAATTAGCCACCACTATTCTCATATTGAAATCAATAAAACCAATAAGCAAAATATTAGCGCCCAACCATACTTTTATATAAGGAGTATTGATTTGTATGAATATACTAAGCAACTAATCAAGTATAATGAGATTTCAGTTTTTCAGGCTACTTGTAATGATATATCGAGGACTAATGGGTATAATGTTGTGCAAACCAACATAGCTTTTTTTAATGCTAAAATTGTATTTGACAGTAGACCGCCCAAGATTGATAGCTCTAATAACATTCATCTGCATCAAAGTTTTTTTGGTCTACATGTTAAATTTCAAAAAGAAGTATTTGATTCAAATACTTTTGAGATGATGAATTTTGATATTGAGCAAAACAATTCAACACAATTTTTTTATGTTTTACCATTCTCAAATACAGAGGCTCTGATTGAATTGACGCGTTTTGGTTCAGAAAAAATTAATATTGATTACGCAAAAAAGGTTTTATCTAACAAAATTGAATCACTTTATGGGGACTATCAAGTAATCTCTGAAGAAATAGGCTGTATTCCAATGACAACCTATATCAATCCTACGAGTAATCATGAGGGTCTTATAAATACTGGTTCGCGAGCAAATTTGATTAAACCCAGTACAGGTTATGGATTCAAGAATATGTTCTTGTTTGCAGAGGAAGTGAAAAATTCTATTGATAAAGCTGGTTTCAAGCACTTACCGTTTCAATCTAAAAACAGGTTTAAATTTTATGATGCATTGTTGCTCATTATTTTATTGCGATGGCCGAATTTAGGAAAAGTGATATTTAGTCAATTGTTTAAATCTCAAAAAATTGCCAGAATTTTCTCTTTCCTTGATGAAAAAACCACTCTGCGCCAAGAAATGTCTATTTTTTCTTCATTGCCCTTTAAGCCATTTATTAAAGCAGCCTTTATTCATTTTTTCAAGTATATCAATTTTAAAACAATAGCAATTTTTATTGCACTATTGCTTTATTTTTCTCTGTCTTACTATGGAAGTATTTATGCAGAAACATATATAAATGCATTGATTGTATTGGGTTTGCTGTTGATTGGCATCCCTCATGGAGCAGTTGACCATCTTCTCCAAAAGGATACGAGACCCTTATATTATTTTATAGCCAAATACCTAAGCATTATGGTTCTCAATTTTGCAGTTTGGATCTATGCTCCTAAAATTGCTTTCATCTTATTCATCTTATATTCATGCTTTCATTTTGGGGAATCAGAAACAGTTAAAATAAGGCCAACATCATCTAAACTAATGTTATCACTGAGAGGTATGCTTATTGGTGCATTGGTTCTCTTCATTATAATATTCAGCCATTGGCATGAGTCCTTAACCGTTTTAAAACATATTGATCATTTATGGCCCCAGAATCAAACAGCAATTCAATTGAGTGATTTCTCTTATTCAGTAGTTATTACCATTGCATTCCTTGGATTGTATTTGTGTTTATTTCAAAATAAGCGTCACTTTTGGCATTTAGCTACAATTCTATTGTTAGGATTGATTTTGCCCTTGATGGCTGCTTTTTCTTTATACTTCATCTGCCAGCATAGTGTTAATGCTTGGCAAGACTTAAAAAAAGGACTAACTTTAAATTCATTACAGTTATACAAGCAAGCGCTTCCATACTTATTGGGTGCTATTGGTGTATTTGTTTGTATTTTGATGTTCAACCCAATTATGGATTACTCAAGCATGACTGTAATCAGCAGTTTTTTTATATTTCTATCATGCATCAGTTTGCCACATGTGATTTTAATGCATGTGTTTTACAAGCAGTCAAATTATAATTCTATTTAATTCAATTTAGCTGAAATAAAGGATTTCAATTGTTTGGCTAGCTAAAAGTTAAATGTTTTATAACTAAAAAACCCTGCTCAACTGAGCAGGGTTTTTTGTGAAATTTATTTTGAATGAGCGATTAGTTGATGCTCATTTTCTTAGTTACAGCGTGAGTTGCGGTTTTTACAGTGTAGAAGTAAATGCCGCTGGCTAAGCCTTCTGCATGCATATCTAAGCTATGGTTACCTGCACCTTTACTGCCAAAAGATTGAGTGCTGATCAATTTGCCATTGATGTCTGTGATATCAATGCTAACGTTTGATTCTGTATTTAACCATATTAACACCTCAGAATTGTTGCTGAAAGGGTTTGGTTGGTTTTGAGACACTACAAATACTTCTTGGTTGGTTTTGTATTCTTCAATGCTAGTGCTCCACATTACACCGATAGAACCATCTAAGATTTTAGCAACTGGAATAGCGGCATACATGATGTCGTTAACACCTGCTGGGTGGTTGTTGTCTGCGCTAGAGTTGTTTTGGAGATTAGTACCAGCCAAAGCATCTTGTTGGAAAATCACATGAACAAAGCCATTCACTTGTTTAGCTACACAGGCAAATTCCTCTTCAACACCAGCCCATTGGGTTATGTCTTGAGAAGCTTTCCAAGTAGAACCATTGTCTGTAGAATGCGTCATGAAAATGTTTCTTAAGTTTACGTTGTTAGCATCAACATCCTCTTCTAATGGGAATGAATAAGTAACGAAGATATTGCCATTGGCATCACAACCTGCTGAAGGGCAGTGCAATAAAGAGGTATTACCTAAACGAGCAACAGATGATACTCCATTGTTTTTCAAAGTTTGAGGAACAGTACCATTAGACAATGCAGCGGTATTACCTGCAGATATGCTTAATACAGTATCTTTATTTCTATCAAAACCACCAGCAATTATTTGTGCTGAATTGGTGTTTTCGTTCCAATGCACTAAAGAAGAAGTTCCTGGGAAGAAGCTGTATGACTCATCAGTTGTATCATCGTCAAATACACGGCTTAAACCCCAAAAAGCATGGATTTTACCATTGTTATCGATCAATACATCCATTGAGCCATCGCAAACTCTAGGTGTGTCTAACATTAATTTTTTAGAATTGTATGGCGCATAAGCAAAGCTATCAATGATGGTTTTTGACCAAGTAGTGCCATTGTCAGTAGATTTGAATAACATCACATCATTGGTTTGGTCACCAGTAATAATGGCAACAGTTGAACCTTTAACATCAATAGCGTATTGGTCTCCACCGCCACCATTGCTCATTCTTGTGCTATCGTATCCTGGAAGTATAGTGTGGATTTTATCCCAAGTTACACCGCCATCAGTAGAACGGCTGTAAGTCATTGGTGCAAAAACACCATTGCGTTTTGGAGCTCTTGGTTCTCCTGGTTGAGAAGAGTCAGCATAAGTAGCAATAGCGTGGAAGTAATTACCGCTGTTGGCAGCTCTACCCCAAATTGGTCTTAAGTTGTTTTCAGTCAAGACTGAAGTGCCATTCCAAGTATTATTGCCAATGCTGCCATTGGTTGATAATCTGAAACCACCATTTGCAGCATCGTGTCCCATAACCCATTCAGAGCCATTATTAACGCCAATTGAAGGCCAGCCAATTCTAACGCTTTCTAAACGGCTAGTAGGATTGCCTACAGTTAACCAATTGTTTAAATCAAAGTGATTGTAACCAGTACCTCTGTTCACATAAGCAGCATCATTTGAGGTAGTCCAAGCTACAGATACTTTACCATCGGCATGCAACAATACACGTCTACCAACACTCGCGTTGGTTTGTAAATCGTAGTAAGTGCTTCCAACTTTAACGAAATTGTAAGTAATCAATCCGCGTTTGCTGATGGATTTGTGTGGGGTAGTTGAGGCTGAGGATTGAACCATGGCTTCAAATACTTTAGTCTCAGGAGCAACATCACTGCTGTTCATGATTTCAGCCCCACCAACGGTGTTCTTGTCAAGAAACACCTTGTTGCTTTGAGCAAATGTCAAAAATGGCAATGCTAAAGCGGCTAAAAGTAATTGTTTTTTCATGTTATGAAGGATTAAATTTTGTTTTAAATTTATTCCGTAAAAATAATTGAATTCACTAAAATTCAAAATAAAAAAACAAATTATTTACCCTCAAGTAATACTTAGCAATTAAGATTTAAATAAAGAGTCAAATTAAACCAATTTCAATTGGTGTGGAATTTCAGAAATCCTTAAGATTTTAACCACCATTTCAATCATTAATTGCCCGTCTTCAGTGCCAGTATCATCAACGCCTTTAGACCTTAAATCATAGTACTTTAAGAAGGCGAAAATTTGCTCTATCATGAGCGGGGCATAGTTTTCACTGGCTTGCTTGTAATCATCAATAAAAAACTCATTGATGCCTAATTGCAGGGCAATGTCTTTTCGAGGTTTGCTTTTGATGTGGTGGTAGCTGTATACCTTTGAAAAATACCCATATAGGTTGGCTATCAAAGGAATGATAGAATGTTGTTTAGGGTTTGAAGCAAAATAATTGGTGATTTGAATAGACTTATTGAAGTTCTTTTGACCTATGGCCTTTTGCAATTCAAAAATATTGTAGTCTTTACTGATACCAATGTTCTGTTCAATATGGTTCATGCCAATTACCGCCACATCCGCTTTCACATTGATCAACATCTTATCTATCTCGTTGGCGATTTTACTCAAATCATTGCCCAAATAATCGGCAATCAATTGGGTGGCTTTTGGGTCAATTACTCGACCTTTGGCTTTAAGGTATTGGTCAATCCAAGGAGTGACTTCATAATCCCTCAATCGGTCTGCAGTAAAATGCGTGTGTTTAGCAAACAACTTGCCAATGCGTTTGCGCTTATCTACTTTTTTACCCTTATAACAAAGGACTAAAATCGTTGATGCACTTGGGTTTTCTACGTAATCCTCTAAAGCATCGATATCACTTAAATTCTGAGCTTCTTTGATAATGATCAATTGGAATTCGCTCATCATTGGGTAGCGTTTAGCTGCCATTTTGATTTCCAAAGGGCTAATGTCTTTGCCGTAAGTGATGGTTTGATTAAAACTCTTTTCTTCTGGTCTTAAAACATGTTCTTCAAGCAAATTACTTATTTCATCTATGTAGTAGGTTTCATCGCCCTCAAGGAGGTACAATGGGGTAAACCGCCTGCTTAGGATGTCCTTTTTAATTTGCTCAAATTTTGTGCTGGTCAGATTGGCCATTATGTTTTAAGTTCGCAGGGTTGAAACTCAATTTTAATACTTACAAGTTTAACATAAAAGCGGAACAAGGTAATACACTAATTTTCGACATTGTCCGAAAAAAATATGTCCGTTTAAGCCCTGAAGAATGGGTTAGGCAGCATGTTATCCATTTTTTAATTGAGGAGATTCAGGTCCCTAAAGGCTTAATATCAGTAGAGAAGGAGCTGGTATTCAATGGATTGAAAAAACGATATGATATTTGTGTTGCCAATAAGCAAGGTCAATTACAGTTGTTGGTAGAGTGCAAAGCGCCAAGTGTAAAACTATCAGAAGAAACCCTTCATCAAGCAGCCATTTACCAACACAGTTTAGGGGTTAAAGCTATTTTTATCAGCAATGGGATTAGCCATTATTATTTAACATGGCATCCAGATGAGCAAAAGTTTAAGCCTCAATCAGAATGGGCTTTGTATCCTGATTGGCTTTAAAAGGATGTCTTTCTTGCCAGTTATCGCCGATATTTTGGGCATACCATTGGTTTAAGAAATAGAAAACCACTCTAAGGATGCCTGGCTTGATCCAAATGTAATTAAAGTTCTCAATAGCGGTAGCACCAGTATTGGCTTTGGCTTCTTTAGCTGTTCTGCCCATCTCTAATGTTTTGTGACCCCTTTGCATGGCGCAGCAAATGCCATCAAATAAAATGTTAAAATACAATTGGTGTGTTTGATTGTATTGGTAATCAAGGCCAATGTAATGGATCTCCATACTGTTTTTTGCTGGGTAATCAATTTGGCTGCTAAACGCCACTAAATCATTGTTTTTAAAATAACCATACACCCTGAAAGTAGTCGGCTTTAATGATTTCATTTGAACAAAATACTGAGCATTTAAAACGCCTAAGGTAATGGATTGTTCATTAACGATATTTTGGTACAATTCAATTAGGCGATCGGCATGTTGAGTAATCTCTTCAAAGCTTAACTCTCTTACTTCAATACCCTCTAAAGTCTTTCTGATTTTAAGGGCTCTTTGACGGTATTTACGCGTTAAGTCTTGGCAATAGTCCTCAAATGTTTGCCATTTCCTTAACTGTAATTCCATAGTTAAATCGTTGCGAAATGGTTTAAAGGCAGTTAATGAGCATTGTTCTGTGGTAAAAGTTCTTGAACAATCTTTCAGCAAAATGCCACAATAGGAGCCATTTTGATTCAATTGTTTCTTGAGTATAGACAGGTAATCAAAAATAAGGGGTCTTTGGATTTTGTCTTTAAAGTAAAATCCTTGAAACTTAACTCTGAATAAATTACCACAAATTAAGAATTGTACCTTGCGACCAATCAAACAATTTTTTATCGGCTCAAATAGCGGGTGTTCAAAGGTTTTATTTTTGTAATGTTTGGTATTAAAGTTTAAACATTGCAAGTAAGCTACCCCAATCCATACATTGTCATTGTATAAATCTATGTACTTAACTTGAATATCGCTGAGATGACTGTTTTCAATGGCCAAGACATCATCAGATACTAAGTGATGTTGTTCCGGTAAAAATTCTAGCCACTGGCTTTTTATTTCACTGAATGAATCGTGGATGATACAATTAAAAGACATCTGATTCTTAAACAATTACTACTTCAAAAGGTTTTGTTTTTTGCGAAGTCTGATGTTAAGCATTTCCACGAATAAACTAAAGGCCATTGAGAAATAGATATACCCCTTAGGGACATGCATTTCAAAGGCTTCAACGATGAGCATACAACCAATCATTAACAAGAAAGACAAGGCCAACATTTTTACAGTAGGGTGTTCTTCAACAAATTTGCTTATACCTGCAGACACCCAAACCATAATTAACATTGAAGCTAATATGGCAATTAACATAATGAGAATGCTTTCTGTAAGACCAATAGCTGTTACTATAGAATCTATGGAAAAGACCAAGTTGATGAGTATAATTTGCATCACTACTTGAGAAAAACTTTTTTTTGTTTTTTTCTCAGACTCTAGGTGTTCATCAACATTAAATTTATGGTGTATTTCAGTGGTGGATTTGTACAATAAAAACAAGCCCCCAAACAGTAACATAATGTCTTTAAAACTGATGTCCTTGCCTTCAAAATCTATAGGGAGGGTAAATAGTGTGTTTTGAGATTGAATCACCCATTGTATGACCAAAAGCAAAAGCAAACGGATGATCATGGCAAACAATAATCCCCATGTACGCGCTTTCTTTTCGTCATGTTTCTCTACTCGAGAGGCCACAATGCTAACGAAAATGATGTTGTCTATCCCCAACACAATTTCCATGAAGGTTAGGGTGAATAAGCTAATTAATCCGGTTGAACTTAATAGGTATTCCATGTATTGATGCAAAAATACTTAAAACTCAGTTTGCTTGTTTCTTGACTTTATAAACATCTGTGCTTTCAAGATAAAAGTCTTGCATTAAATGACGAAACGCTTCGCTTATTTCCCCAGATTCAGTTTTAAGGATTAATTGTTTCAGTTGGCTTTCGCCTGGCTTTAAACCTAAACATAGTATGGTTCTAATGTGTTTATTGGCGCGTTCATACACATGAATTTGTTCGAGTAGAAAGCCACCAATACTTTGCCAATACTTAAGCGCTGAAACAGCCGTATTGGCTGGGTAGATTAACCACATGCTGCTATGTTCGTGCATAAGCTTATAACAAGTATTGAGGAGCTTTTCAGGCGGTAAATCCTCAATGTGCATGGCATTGTTTTTAGAGGGCTCCAGGCCCTTAAGATGATTGTCAAAATAGGGTGGGTTTGCGATTATGCCATCGAATATTTGCTCCGATTCAAGTTCAAGTATATTGCGCTCTATGACTTGAATTTGATGAGCGAATGCACTTGACTGAACATTAAACTGCGCTTGTTCTGCAATGGCTTTTGTCTTTTCAATCGCTAATATTTTAGCCTCAGGATGTTTTTGAGACATCATTAAAGCCAAAATACCCGAGCCTGTTCCAATGTCTAAAATGGTTTTAGCATTTTGAAACTGCGCCAATGCGCCCAATATACAAGCATCAGTGCCCACTTTTAGGCCCTTAGTTTGCTTATAAATACTAAAGGATTTAAAATGAAAAAAAGAATTACTCAATGGTTACAAGATCAACATTGCATCTCCATAACATTGGAAATGGTATTTTTTCTTTATAGCTTCTTTGTATGCATCCATTACAAAGTCATACCCACCAAAAGCTGTAGCCAACATTAATAAGGTACTTTCAGGGGCATGAAAATTGGTGATGAAGGCATTGGCAATTGAAAAATCATACATAGGAGAGATGAATTTATCAGTCCAACCTGTGCTAGCATTTAAAGTGCCAGTTGAAGATACAGAAGATTCTATGGCTCTCATTACTCCTGAACCAACAGCCACTACACGTTGTTTTTGATTTTTAGCATGGTTTACAATGTCAGCTGTTTTGTCACTGATATCATAGTTTTCAGAGTCCATTTTATGTTTGCTTAAGTCTTCAACCTCCACATTGCGGAAGGTGCCTAAGCCTTGGTGTAAAGTTAATTCTGCAAACTTAATTCCTTTGATGTCCATTCGCATCATCAATTCTCTGCTGAAGTGCATGCCAGCTGTTGGAGGGGCCACTGCGCCTTCAACCTTTGCGAAAATGGTTTGATAACGTTCTTCGTCATCTTTTTTAACCGCTCTTTCTATGTATTTTGGAATGGGTGTTTCACCAAGTTTTTTGACGATGGTATTGAACTCTTCCTTACTACCGTCAAATAAGAAACGGATTGTACGGCCTCTGCTAGTGGTGTTATCAACCACTTCGGCCACTAAGTCATCATCTCCAAAATACAATTTGTTACCTACTCTGATTTTTCTGGCAGGATCAACCAATACATCCCATAAGCGGTGCTCTTCATTCAATTCTCTTAATAAAAACACCTCAATCTTAGCACCTGTTTTTTCTTTGTTGCCATACATTCTTGCAGGAAACACTTTGGTGTTATTGATAATGAACACATCATTTTCATTGAAAATATTGAGAATATCTTTGAATTTTTTATGTTCAATCTTATGAGTATCTCTGTGAAGAATCATTAATTTGCTCTCGTCTCTGTTTTTGTGAGGGTCTTGAGAAATCAGATTAGCAGGTAAATCAAAGCTGAATTTAGATAATTTCATTAGGGTGTAATTAGGGTAAAAAAGTTCGCAAAATTAACATTTTCTTGCTGAAAGGCAACTTTTTAACACTTTTTATTCTTGAAATTGTTCGGCAATGGCCTCTACCTTGGTTTGTGCCCTTTCATAGGCTAAATCGGTTTCTTTCAATGGCTTCAATAATTTGTCAGCCAATTTATAAACTTTTTCAACTGCTGTTTTCTCTTGATTGAAATAGCTTAGAAAGGTTGCTTTTTCGTAATCTTTACTGTGGGCGGAAGTTTTTAAGGTTTTGAGCTGAATCATCAACTCCTCTACTTCCATAACCACTGGTTTAAAACTATCAATGGCTCTACTATATAATTTAGAATAGCTTTTATATTCGTCCATCAACAAGGCATCTTCAGGGCTAAGCGTCATATGACGACTTACATATTGATCTTGTAAATACTCTAAATTGTGGTTGATAATGTCTTTGCGCTCTTGTATATCCGCTAAAGGCATAAAGTCCAACCAAGACTTAATGGTATTTAATTGATTTTGCAGGGTATCTATTAAGGCTAATTCCGTTTTTACTTCATAGTCGGCTTTGTAGCCTTGTTGGCAGGCTGCTATAGCCACCATGCATGCAATAAAATATTTATACATACCGCAAAATTATTCCTTTTTTAATGTAGTTTTGAAATAGATTTTTCATTGTGCTCACTAAAACAGACTACAAAAAAGTTAGGGACATCGTATTTCTGAAAGACGTTATGCTCTTGTCTTTGTCTGCCTTTGGCGGTCCTGAAATGCACATATCATTGTTCATCAAACAATTGGTGCATCAAAAGAAATACATTTCTGAGTCAGAAGTCTTGGAATTAAACAGTTTGTGCCAAATCTTACCTGGCCCTTCTTCTACCCAAACACTTACCGCAATCGCCTTTAAAATTGGCGGTCCAAGATTGGCGTTTTTAGCGCTCATGATTTGGATTCTTCCTGCTACCATATTGATGACTCTCTTTGTAGTGAGTACCAATTTTGTAAACCCTCATATTTTCAAATTCATTGGGCCAATGGCCATAGGTTTTGTTGTTATGGCAGCACTGCAAATGACTAAATTGCTTCAGAAAAACACCAAAACCATTGCCCTTGCCATAATATCTGCCACAGCGGCAGTTTTTTTTCATTCGCCTTTTTTGTTTCCAATTGTATTGATTTTAGGCGGTGTAATTAGTAGTTATTGGGATAGGGCTGAGCAAGCAACAGCTCAAAAGGTTGGATTTACCATTCGTTGGGCCAATTTGACCTTAATGTTTTTAATTCTGATCACTGTAGCTGTTGTGGGTTTGTATACCAAAACCACTATGCCTCATTGGTCACAACCCATTCGTTTATTTGAAAACACCTACCGTATGGGTATTATGGTGTTTGGCGGAGGCAATGTGCTTTATACCATGATCTTAACTGAGTTTGTTGAGTTTAAAGCCAAACATTACTTAACCATACAAGAATTTAACACCGGTATTGGCTTGCTTCAAGCGGTTCCTGGCCCAACTTTTTCCATTGCCACTTATGCCAATGGCATGGCTATGAAAAACCTTGGCTATGGTATTGCTGGTCAAGTATTAGGTTGTGGTGTTGGGACTATTGCCATTTTTTTACCTGGTACACTTTTAATCTTTTTTGTATATCCTATTTGGAATCGAATTAAACAAATCCCTGTTATTTACAGATCACTTAAAGGAATCATTGCCGTGTCAATTGGCCTGGTATGGGCGGCGGCTATCTTAATGATTATACCCTATTTGAAAAACCAATGGTTAACCAATGCGGATCAATGGCTATCGTTTGCTGTTTTTATCCTCACCATATTGTATTTGAAGTGGATTAAACAACCGGCAGTCTTTTTGGTGTTAGCGGTGGTGTTGGCAGGATATTTGATGCTTTTAATGAACGCATGAAACATAGCCACATCATATTGCTCATTTCTTTTATAACCCTGTTCTCTAAGCAGACCAATGCTCAGCAGACCATGTCAAAAGACAGCAATTTGATTCAGTTCTCAGGCCTCTTGCTATCATCAGACAGCATTTACCCCATTCCGTTTGCCAATATTTATGTCTTGAACAAACCCTATGGTACGTATTCTAATTTGGAGGGTTATTTTTCATTTGTGGCAAAAAAAGGTGACACCATTGCCTTCTCTCATGTTGAATTCAAACGCAGCTATTTTGTCATTCCAGATACGCTTAAAGAATACAAGTACTCAATTGTAAAGTTAATGACTCAAGATACGGTTCATTTCCCAGGTATCGTAATTTTACCAATGCCCAATAGGGCCACCTTTGATCACTTATTTGTGACCAAATCCATTCCTAATGATGATTTCCAACGCGCTAAAAACAATATGGAGCGCGAAGCACTCCGCGAACAAGCCATGAATATGCAAGGTCAAGATGCTGCAGAGGCATACAGGCAAATCAGTAGTATGTATGCGCAAAAGGCCTACTATTCAGGTGGGCAAATTCCCCCTATGAATATCTTAAATCCCTTTGCTTGGGCTCAGTTTTTTGAGGCCTGGAAGCGCGGTGACTTTAAACGAAAAAAGACCAAGTAAACTTGGCCTTTTTTCAACTAAAAAAAACAAAATTAATAGGTGGCCTAGTAGTTGTTAAGCATCATCGGCATTACCAACATGATCACTTCTTCGTCCACTTCATTTTCATTTGGTACCAATAATCCTGCGCGGTTAGGGCTTGATAGCTTTAACTTAACAGTATCATGGTCTACATTAGATAATAATTCTAATAAGAATCTAGAATTAAATCCAATCTCAATGTCTTCGCCATCGTATTCACAGCTGCGTTTTTCGTTCGCTTCATTTGCCAATTCAATATCCTCTGCACTAGCCGTTAATTCATTGCCAGTGATTTTGATGCGGATTTGATGGGTAGTTTTATTAGAGAAGTTAGATACACGTTTAACCGTTTCTAAAAAGTCAATGCGGTTAATGCTTACGATGTTGTTGTTGTCTTTTGGAATAACTGCTTTGTAGTCAGGGTATTTTTCATCAATTAAACGACAAGATAATTTAAGGTTGTCTGTGGTGAAAAATACATTTGATTTATTGAAATCGATTTGGATAGGGGTAACATCATTGCTCAAAGAAGACTTTAGTAAGTTAAGGGCTTTTTTAGGCAAAATGAAATTGTGCTCCATGCCGGGTTTTACATCGTTTCTAGTC
This sequence comes from Bacteroidota bacterium, assembly GCA_030832905.1. Classification (GTDB taxonomy): domain Bacteria; phylum Bacteroidota; class Bacteroidia; order NS11-12g; family UBA955; genus JABMMZ01. The sequence continues at coordinate 5,794 of JAURIG010000024.1, read as the reverse complement.
AATTTAACCAAACGGTTGGCATCTGTAGCTACAAAGTTGACGCTGTCATTGCTAAGTTCTACAAATACACCTGTTAAGTTCAAACGAAGATCGTCATTGCCGGTTGCAAATAAGGTTTTGCTGATACATCTCAACAAGACATTAGAAGCCATATTGAAGGAGTTCTCTGATTCAATCTCAGGTACTTTAGGGAAATCAGCGCCACTTTGACCAGCTAATTTATAGCGACCAAAAGCAGTACTTAATTCAATGGCGTAGGTATCTTCATTAACAGTAAAGGTGATGGGTTGCTCGTTTAGCATCTTAACGGTATCCATTAATAATTTTGATGGGATAGCCACTAAGATATCTTCCTTAGATTCTACTTTTAAGCTGGTTGACATAGAGGTTTCTAGGTCAGTAGTAGAAATGGTTAATACCCCTTTCTTAATGTCAAAAAGGAAGTTGTCGAGTATAGGTAATACAGGTTTTGAAACAATGGCACCATTCACTTTAATGAGGTGCTCTAAGAGTTCAGGAGCTGCAACGATAAATTTCATATTAATGCGGTTTTATGTAGTTGCGAAAGTATAACCCAAACTTCAGGGTATATGCACAAATTTTTGTGTTTTATTCACATAAAATTAGGCTCTGTCGAAGATTTTTCCGGGATTGAGTATCCAATGGGGGTCGAAACTGTTTTTGATGCCCCTCATGAGTTCAAAATGCTTTTGATTGAAGACAATGTCAAGGTAGGGCTTTTGCACCAAGCCTATACCATGCTCTCCACTGATAGTACCACCATATTGTTTACACAATTCAAATATGGAACGAATAGCCTTTGGCAATTCATTTTGCCAAATAGCATCTGCTAAGTCTAACTTTAAAATATTGATGTGCAGATTGCCATCGCCAGCATGCCCATAACAAACAGTTTCAAAACCATATTGCTCTGCAATGCCTTTAACCCCTTCATATAAGTCAGGTAAGTAGGAGCGGGTTACAACAGCATCTTCTTCCTTATAAATGGAATGTTGTTTAACGACTTCACCAATTGAACGCCTGATGCGCCAGAACTTTTCTTTGCTTTCATGGTCTTCTGCTAACAACACATTGAGCACTTGATGCGCCTCTAAACTACCATAGATCTTTTCACATTGAGGTAAAAGTTCGGTTTCAGAAAAGGCATCTACTTCTATGAGTAAATAGGCCTGTTCTTCGCCAAATTCAAAGGGTATTTGTTGCGCTTTAACAGACAGTTCAACCCCTTTTTTATCCATAAACTCAATGGCGCTGGGTTGAACACCTGCTTCAAATATGGCCGGTACACAAGCGCATGCCATTTGGGCATTGCTGAAACTGGCCAATAAAAGCGATTTATAAGGTGGAAAGGGCAGGAGTTTGAGGGTAATTTTAGTGACTATACCTAAGGTGCCCTCGCTGCCTACCATTAATTGGGTCAGGTGATAACCCGTTGAGTTTTTTAAAACATTGGCGCCAGTATCAATGATACTGCCATCTGCTAGAACAACTTCTAAATTTAACACATAATCTTTGGTGGTACCATATTTAACACATCGAGGACCGCCGCTGCTGTGGGCTATGTTGCCGCCCAATGTACAACTGCCTTTGCTGGCTGGGTCTGGGGGTAAAACAGCCCCAGTTCTTGAACAGCTTGTTGAAGTTGGTCATTGATCACACCTGGCTCAACTATAGCTTGGTGGTTTACAGTATCAATGGCTAAAATCTTGTTCATTTTTTCAAGACTTAAGACTATGCCCCCTTTAATGGGTAGGCAAGCGCCTGATAAGCCTGTGCCAGCTCCTCTGCAGGTAAGGGCAATTTTATGCTCATGGCAATATTTCGCCAATTGAGACACCATTTGGGTAGATGTCGCTTTAACGACTAATTCAGGCAAAAAACTTAAGTCTTCTGTGTAATCTTTGCTGTAAAGACTGAGCTGCTCAGGATCCAATGTTATAACTTCTTGCCCGAGTATTGCTTGAAGTTCTTGAATGTGTGCAGCAGATAATTGGGTATACAATGCGATTATTTTTTGAAATAAATAACAGCCGGATTGCCATTGTAATCTAAAGAAATGGTCAATTCAGTGTCTGTAATAAGTTCAATATTAGCGGTGTCAGTTGTTCCAAATACAGTAGCTATTATGGATTTAGTACCATTGTACAATTGCCAGTGCGATTGGCTTGAATCAGCATTGCCTACACATACATTGGCATTCTCGTATTGGCTCATCACACTGTCTTTGTAAAATCTATAGGAGTCGTCTTGTTGGCAGGCAGGAATAACCAAACCAAAAACATTGTTGCCGTTGATGTCTAATCGGGTGATGGTCCAATTGTGTTGAGAAATCTTCTCAAGTGTAGTGTCTGCAGGGGCTGGCTGAATGTCATCTATGTCTTTTTTACAAGCATACAATAAGCCCAAAATACAGGCTATGGCGATGAATGATTTTCTCATGGGTGTTTAAAGGTTAAGGTACCTGGAATGCCAGTGTATTCAACATTTAATTTCAATGCATTATCCGTCAATTCTAAGATGTCTGCTGTGTCATTGATGGTCATAGTGCTTGTTAATTTCACATTCAATACCAACTGAGTGTTGTTGTTGTATAATTTGAAATAGCTATTAGTTGAGTCTGGGTCAGAGGTATTGCATTTGTTGCTCATGTCAAACAATGAAAGCGTATCGTTTTTGCGGAAACGGTATTGGTTGTCTTTATTACATGCACTAACAAATGGCGTATTCCAAATGTCTGTGCCATTGCTGATAAGACTATATACCAACCAGTTTTTATTGGTCAATAAATCAATAGCAGGGGTAGTAGGGCCACTGTTGACTGTTACTTCGTTTTTGTTTTTTTTGCATTGTATCAACACAATTGACAAAGCCAAAAGGGCAATACTGATTTTCAGGGTTCTCATAATAAGCAAATCTAAATTCTTTTTACTTATTTTGCAACATCTAATGGCGTGGTTTAAAGAATGGTTCAACACGAGCTATTATCATTTGTTATATGGTGATCGCAATGAGCAAGAAGCGGCTGGCTTTGTGCACGCTTTAGCGCATAAACTTCAAATTAATCACACTCATTCTGCTATCGATTTAGCCTGTGGTAAAGGCAGACATGCCGTTACATTGAATAGCCATGGTTGCAAGGTCTTAGGCTTAGACTTAAGTGATGAGAGTATTGCTTATGCTCAGCAATTTGCTACCAATACACTTCAATTTGAAGTGCACGATATGCGCTTAGCTTATTCAGGAGCAGAAGTTGATTTCCTAATGAATCTATTTACGAGTTTTGGCTATTTTAATGCTCCTGAAGATAATTTAAATACACTTAAAGCGGTTCATACGATGCTAAAACCTAAAGGTGTTTTTGTGCAAGATTACTTGAATGCGCCAAAAGTTAAAAGTCAAATCATCCCTCAACAAACCATCGTTAAACAAGGGCTTCAATTTGATATTCAAAAAACCATTGACAACAATAGGGTTTATAAAACCATTCGATTTGAAGACAATCAAACAAGTTATTGTTTCACAGAACAAGTGGATTTATTAGATTTGCAGGCCTTCGAAAAATTGTATCAAGCGGCTGGTTTACAAATTACTCAAGTGTATGGTGATTATCAACTCAATCCCTATTCGCCGGAGTATTCCGAGCGCTTGATTTTATTTTCAGAAAAAATCTAATAATGAACATAGACCACAGCCTATATCAACTCATCAATCAAACTATGGTAAGCTCATGGGCAGATTGGTTGATGGTTACCGTTAGCAATAAATGGACCTGGTTGCCTTTGTATGTTTTGTTATTGGTTTTAGGGTATAAAGCTTTTCGCAATAAGGTGTTTTGGATGTTGCTCTGTGTGGTAATGGCTGTTGGGGCTTCTGATCAAATATGCAGTAGCATAATGAAACCCTTGTTTAAACGCGAGAGACCTTGTCATAACTTGTCTTTAAGTCCTCGCTTGCCTCAGTCTGTAAATTGTTCAGATAGTTATAGTATGGCCTCTTCGCATGCGGCTAATCATTTTGCCATTGCCGTTTTTTTAATTTTACTGATGCCTACTTTGCCCATTTTATACAAATCAATTGCCTTGTTTTGGGCTTCTTTGATAGCCTACAGCAGGGTGTATTGCGGTGTACATTATCCAAGCGATGTTTTAATTGGTGCAATGGTGGGGGTATTAATGGCCTTTTCGGCCTATTGGGTATACAAAAAAGGGATGGAGACCTTTAAATGGGGATGATATTGTCAATTTTTATATTGTTTTCTGGTCCTCTGTTGGGTGTGCTTTTACAAAGAATTTTAAAGGTGCATTCACACCGTTTTATTGGTCATACTGTGGCCTTTAGTGGCGCCTTTTTAATGGGGATAGCCCTATTTGGCTTAATGCCAGAATTGTTTGATCACATCAAAATTGCAGGTTTGTGGATAGTGCTTGGTTTTTTATTTCAGATCTTTTTAGAACGCTTTACTGGTGGAGTAGGGCATGGGCATATTCATTCACATGACTTGCCTAAAAGCGAATTGATATTGTTTTCTGGTTTGATGTTGCATGCTGTTTTAGAAGGTTATTCAGCGGGCTTAAGCCAATTTTTAGGGCAAGGTTTTTCATACAGCATGATCGTGGGGATTGCCATACATGAAATACCAGCTGCGTTCTCTTTGTCTGTATTGATGCATTCTAAATGGAAGCAGTCATCGCATGTGTATGCCTTTTTATTGCTATACATTTTTGCCACTCCAATTGGTTATACTTTAGGGGTTTGGGTGCACGAAGCCAATGTGATGTCTGATAACCTGATTCATATAGTGATGGCCATCATTGCAGGTATATTTCTACACATCAGTACCACCATAGTGTTTGAGCACTCATTGCGCAAAAAAGAGGGAAGAAATAAGTGGGTATTGATTATATTAGGTCTTCTAGTATCTTATTTAGCTTGCTCTTTGGGCTAAATGAAAGGCATATAAAGCATCAATTGGTTGTTTGATGATTTTGCCAATTTTAAATTGATAAATAAGACTAAGCTCCCTTAAGATATCTTGATACAAATAGGCTATTGAGCCCACGAAATTAACGGGAATCTCTTTGTGCATTTCATATTTTAAAATATGAGATTTGACATAGTACTCAAAAACACCTTTTATGAGGTTTTGGATATAAGGCTCATTTTTATGTTCACCAGCAAATTTCGCAAATCCAGCTACATAAGTATTGCCCCCTGCTGCATAGGTGTTATGAATGATGAGTTTCGAGTCAGGGTATTTGGATTCAAATGCTTCGCGAAGCGAAGAAGGCATATCATTATAGAAATATCCTTTAAGTAATTGTTTGCCAATGTGAGAGCCGCTACCTTCATCGCCTAAGATAAAGCCTAAGCCAAATTTACAAGGGTGTTCTACGACTGAGTGTCCGTCCCACAAACAAGCATTGCTGCCAGTGCCTAAAATACAGGCAATCCCAGCTTGATTCCCACATGTTGCAATGGCTGCACCATCTAAGTCATGAGACACCATAATTTTAGCATTTGGAAAAACTGATGCTAAGCCATTTAAAACAATTTGCTTAAGTTCATCTGTTGAGCAACCTGCCCCATAATAATAGACATAATCTATGTCATGCAATGATTGACCAACAAAGGCTTCAGTGATTTTGCTGGCAATTAAGTCTGAGTTATGGTAAAAAGGATTAAAGCCCATACTTTCAATTAGTAAGGGCTTGTCAAGGTCAGTGCCGAGCATCCAATCGCACTTAGTGCTACCGCTATCTGCAACTAATATTTT
>JAURIG010000242.1 GCA_030832905.1 Bacteroidota bacterium | reverse complement strand
AGGTAAATTGAATATTACCCCACGAATTTGGAAGGATGAGCAACTAAAACCATACACCGAAAAAGTTTCGGGATATGTTAATAACGGAACTGCGTTTGATTCATACGATGGTGAAATAAAAAAAACCAAAGAACAAATTGCCAAGCGCATAGCTTTAGAATTAAAAGATGGCTATTATGTCAATTTAGGTATAGGTATTCCTACACTAGTGGCCAACTATATTCCGGAAGGAGTTGAAGTGGTATTACAATCAGAAAACGGATTGTTGGGCATGGGGCCTTTCCCGTTTGATGGTGAAGAAGACCCTGATTTAATTAATGCAGGTAAACAAACCATTACCACAGTGCCAGGCTCTGCGTTTTTTGATTCTGCAATGAGTTTTGGCATGATAAGAGCAGGCAAAGTTGACTTAACCGTTTTGGGCGCTATGGAAGTGAATGACCAAGGCGATATTGCCAACTGGAAAATCCCGGGCAAAATGGTTAAAGGCATGGGGGGCG
>JAURIG010000241.1 GCA_030832905.1 Bacteroidota bacterium | reverse complement strand
GGGGTAGTGTCTAAAACGATTTGATATAAAACGACTTATTTTTTCGAATCAACTTTTGTAATTCGAGTGATTTTAACTTCGCTTTCTGTTTGGTCATAACCCACAAAGGTTTCTACATTACCCGGAATTAAAATAGACCAATCTTCTGTAGAAACTTCCGATGCGGCACGAGAACGGTTTTTTTGCTCTTGCATTGCTGCATTAAAACCTGCTTCATCTAATTCGAATCCTTTTTCTCTTAATATTAAAGCCGTCAAATCAATTGGAAATCCAAAAGTATCATACAATTCAAATGCTTTATCTCCAGAAACTGTTTTACCGTTAGTTTCTGCAATTACTTTATCCAATAGTTGTAATCCTTGATCTAAAGTTCTTAAGAACGAAGCCTCTTCTTCACGAATTACGTTAGTAACAAATTGTTGTTGTGCTTTAATCTCCGGAAAAAATTCTCCCATTTGATTAGCTAATACTTCAACCAAACTATGTATAAAAGGCTCTTTG
>JAURIG010000240.1 GCA_030832905.1 Bacteroidota bacterium | reverse complement strand
TTTTGTATAATATTTTTTTCCTAATTACATTTACAATGTAATAAAAATTAATATAAACAAATAAACAAACAAAATTATGACAACTACAAAACAATTAGGACGCCCTGTAAATGAGAATTCAGCAAGACAAATTCGTTTAAAAGAAATCGCTGAGAAACGAGCTGCAGGCTTAATTAAGAGAGGACGACCTACAAACGAAAACAGTAAAAACGCTGCAAAACAAAAAGCACGTCAGGAAAAACTTGCAGCAGGAATTGTCTTAAAACGAGGCAGACCTGTAAACGAGACATCAGCTCGTCAACAACGTTTAAATGACTTAGCTGAACGTCGTTCAAACGGAACGTTGAAGTTAGGAAGACCTAAACAACAAGTTGTTGTTGAAGTACCTTCTAAAACAAAGAAAGTCAAGGTTGTTGTGTAACAGCCTTGATTCTTTTTGATATTGTTTTTTGTTAATGTCTTAATTACATTTACGATGTAATAAAAAAACATAAACAATAAT
>JAURIG010000023.1 GCA_030832905.1 Bacteroidota bacterium | reverse complement strand
CATATGCATTGGTCTGAACGGAAGGCACAGCCTCAGAAAGTTGCAGCAATAATGCCTGGTAAATACTGGCTTCTATCTCTGCAATTTTTGATTCTGCACTGAGGATTTTGTCTTCGTAGGCTTTTAGTTCTTCTGTGATGTAACGCTCTGCATTGGTTAAGGTTTGTTTGCGTATCCACTCTGAAGGCACTTTGTCTTTATGGGTATTGGTGACTTCTAAATAGTACCCAAATACATTGTTGAAAGCAATCTTCAAAGAAGGAATACCCGTGCGTTCTGCTTCGCGTTTTTGTATGTTGAGCAATTGCTCTTTGCCGTTGGTTTGCAAATCTCTTAACTCATCGAGTTCTGCATGAATACCTGATTGTATAACCTGGCCTTTATTGACCAAAATTGGCGCATCCGCTTGAATGTGTTTTTCAATAGTAGTGGCCAAACTTTCTAATGGCAAAAATTGATTGGCATACGCCTTTAACAAGGCATTGTCTGATTGATTCAATAGGCCCTGAATGGCCTGTATACTTTGCAACGATTTTGCCAATTGAAGTATCTCTCTGGGATTGGCTCTTAAGGAAGCCACTTTAGAAATGATGCGTTCAATATCGCCACAAGCTTTCAATTGATTTTGTATGTCTTGCAGCAGGGTGTTTGACGTATAAAGCGCTTCAACTAAATCTAATCTTTTCTGAATGTCATTGCGGTTTTTTAACGGCAAGACCATCCAGTTTTTTAGACGTCTGCTGCCCATTGGTGTATGGGTTTTACTCAGTACATCTAAAAGTGATTTGCCGCCGCTGTGCGAGGGCTGAATAATTTCTAAATTGCGAATGGTGAATGGATCAAACCACACATATTGGTCTTCTTCAATGCGCTGAATGGCATTGATGTGTTTGATGTGACTTTGTTGGTTATGCTCTAAATAATAGAGCGCACTGCCTGCGGCTATAATGGCCATGGGCATGTGGGCTATACCAAAACCTTTTAGGGTTGAAGTACCAAAATGCATATTCAAACGCTCTTCGCAAAAGTCAGTTTGAAATACCCACTCTTCAAGGGTTGAACAAAAATATTGATCATTAAACGTTTGCAATTGGTTCAATTGCGCTTTACTGACTATGACTTCAGAGGGTCTAAATCCACTGAGCAATTTTTCAATGTAATCGGTATGGCCTTGAGCCACTAAAAATTCACCGGTTGAAATGTCTAAGAAAGCCAAACCAGTGCTGTCTTTACCAAAATGTATGGCCGCTAAATAATTACTGGTGTAAGAGTCCAATACTTTATCATTCAATACCACACCAGGCGTAACCAATTCAGTAACCCCGCGCTTGACTATGCCCTTAGCCATTTTGGGATCTTCTAACTGATCGCAAATGGCTACTCTGTGGCCAGCCTTTACCAATTTAGGCAAATAGGTGTCTAAGGAATGATGAGGAAAACCGGCCAATTCAGTTTCACTGCTGCTGCCTGCACCGCGTTTGGTTAATACAATGCCTAGTACTTTAGAAGCTACTACAGCATCTTCGCCAAAGGTTTCATAAAAATCGCCCACTCTGAATAATAAAACGGTGTTTGGGTATTTTTGTTTGAACCCAAAATACTGTTTCATTAATGGTGTTTGATTATCTGTTATCTTTGCACTCATAACCCTGCTTTCACTTAAGTATAGCAAAAAAGATTGCCAATAAAAATGTACCGCAAGTTACAGACTCATCAACTGAACCGATTAACAATTTATCAATACCAAACTGAAGAGAAAATCCCATTGGTATTAGTGCTTGATAATATTCGCAGCATGAACAATGTGGGTAGTATTTTCAGAACAGCTGATGGCTTTGGGGTTGAAGCATTGGCCCTTTGTGGCATTACAGCCAAACCGCCGCACAGAGATATTCATAAAACAGCTTTAGGAGCAGAAGATGCTGTGCAATGGACTTATCATGAGCAAACACTTGATGCTTGCTTGGCCTTAAAAGCAAAAGGCTATCGCATTGTGGCAGTTGAACAAGTGGAGGGCAGCATAGAATTGCAAAATTTTAACTGGGATAAAAACACGCCTATTGCTTTAGTGCTGGGCAATGAAACGGATGGTGTTGATCAGTCAGTTTTAGATGTCTGCGACAATTGTATTGAGATTCCTCAATTCGGCACCAAACATTCTTTTAATGTTTCGGTTTGTACGGGCATAGTGCTTTGGGCCCTTTGTCAATAACTCTTATTGCTTGGCCTTTAAGTAATTGGGCGTAAACACAATGCCAAAATTGATAGACATATTGTAAGGCGGCAGAGGGTCTAAATAATCGTCTGCACCGATGTTTTGCTGCACCGCAACTTGCAATTGTAATTTGACTGCTTCTGTTCCAACGCGGGCCATTACAGCGTGTTCCATCATGTTGTAATCATGCTTTCTGCTGTAGCGTTTATAGTCGTCTGAGTAATATGGTACATTATTGATCTCTGCAGAATGAAATCTGATATTACAAGCTCTTAGTGAATAAGCGATAGAGAAAATTTGATCTGAACTGGTATAACCAATATTGGGCATAATGCCAATGCGGGTGTATTTGCCGTTAAAAAACGCGTTGGTTTCGCCCGTTGATTTATTTTTAAATTGACCTAAACCCAAATCACCGAAGACCTCAAATCTTAAATTAGGACTGATGTCTTGAGGCACAAAATACCCTGCGCCTAAATTGATCATATTGCCTCTGTATAGTTTGGTATTGGTAATGATGGGGCTATCAATGGTTGTGGTTCTTGAAGTATAGCCAGAAGCATTATAACCTGCGTACAAACCCAATCCATTGACCGGCGCTACACCGGCGGTTAAATCCACCTTGCTAAACAGATTAGTTGATGCATCCACATACACATCGCCTTTCTGCTTGTACAAGGGTATAGGGTTGCGATTAGGTGTATAAAATACGGCTTTGCATGAGCTCAATAAGCTGAGTATGGAAAGCGCAATGAACAACTTAAAAGACTTGAGTGGATTAAACATATTTCAAAGTTAGCATTTTGTACTTAGATTTGTATGTAAGAGCTAATTGGTGTTTTGTTCTAATCTGTAAAAGGCACCATTATTGCATACAATACGATATGAGATTTTGCCTTATTCTTTTAACCATTGGTCTTAGTGGATGGGCTGCGGCTCAGAATCCAAGTGATGCCCAATATTGGATGAAACAAATCGACTTTGAGCAAAACAGAATTGATTTAATGGATGGCGATATTGATGATAGTTTAGTGATTGGTAATGCTGAACAAAATCAATTGGCCACTGCCTTGTATTTGAGGGGCATTAATCAATTTCAAAATAGCATTTTAAACATGAATGGTCCTGTGCAATTGCAATACTGTAGGGCCATGTTTGAATACTGTAAGAAGATTCGCTATGAGCAGGTGATTCACTTGTCTGCGGCTCAAAAACAGTTTCAATTGATGAAGGCTTTGTTGAGCACAGACAATGATCAAAAGACTTTAGAGTTGTTAAAACATGATGTAAAGTCTGGTATTGAATTGATTGACGTGGTGAATCTAAAAGCGTTTGCTAAAACCTATTGGGTGTATGCGGCTAAATACTATCCTACAGATGTTTTGAATGCGTTTAAGAACTTGGCTTACACCCCCATTGGTAGTGAGGTCTTGTTGGCTTTGTGCAGAATTGATCCTGGCGCAATCAAACAATTTTTTGGCTCCAATCATATGATTGATAGAGCAGTTAAAAATTCAAAAGACAGCGTGGCGGTATTTATTTATCAGATCTATACTACTTATGGCACGCAATCTAAGGCGTATGCTTTGTTAGATCCTTTGTTGCGCAAACAGATGAGTTTAACAGAGGCTGAAGCGTTGTCTAAAAAACCTCGTGAATTTGTGTTGTTTTTGATGCAACTGAAAAAGCGTCCAAACATATTTGCAGAATACACTGTCGATAAAGAGATTGAAACGTATTGCATGGAAAAGGTGGTTGAAATTAATTTAAGACACGAAGAGCAAGACGAGTTCCGTTTCCAACCAATTGCCTCTGATAATGCATATGAGATTTACACGGCTATGGTGTATTGTCCGCAAGAGATTTTTACTTCTACTTTTTTAGGGATGTACAAACGCATGATGGTGAAAAAGAAAGAGGCTTCAGGCTTTGAGTTTCTTAAAGCGATGAACTTCAATCATTTTAGGGTGTTTGTAAAACAGTGTGCTGGTTACAATAAATTAGATGACTTTTTCTCGAGTATGTCGCCTGCTGAAATCGAACAGTTGATTAAGTTGTTTGCGGGTAAATTATATGACAATGGTGGTGACCTTGGCCCAGCTGTTGATGTAGCAGATACCTATGGTAGTTTAAACAATGAGCATTTTAAAACTTTGTTTTTAAATACGATTCAAGCTGAGTTGAAGGGCTGTATAGCCAATGGCAATTTACATGGTCAGAAATTGTATGGTTTGTTGTGGCAATTGTGCGATGGCAAAGCGTTTGTAGACTTGCCGTTTACATTTACTATTCCTGATTTAGATAGAGTGAGCCATACTGCATTATTCCCAGACGGTATACACATTCAACAGCATTTCTTTTTTGATGATGAAGATGGTGAGAATGCTTTTAAACATTGGTTAACCATGTATCCTTCGAGCATTTACAAGCGTGAGGATAAAGAGACTTATGTGGTGTTTAAGAGCATTACAGGTAATAAAATGGAGATTTACGCGAATAAACCTGCTCAAGAAATTGAAGGTCGAAAAGCTTTGCAGAGTTTGTTTGAACAACGCAAACGTTTTCCTGATTTGATCGTTCACAGAGGGCATTCATATTATATTGAAAACACACTGAACCAAATGACCAATAGCAATAAAGTGGCTATTTTAGGCAGTTGTGGAGGCTATCAAAACATTAGTAAAGCCATGGAAAATGCTTTTGATGTTCAAATCATAAGCACCAAACAAGTGGGCACACTGGCCGTTAATACGGTATTGATTCAAGAAATCACGGAAACCATACGCTCTGGCAAAGACCTTGTGTGGGCCAATATCTGGCAACAAGTAAGTCTAAAATTAAAAGACAATATACAATTCAAAGACTACATTCCACCCTACAAAAATCTTGGTGCCCGTTTCATTAAAGCTTACGATGCGATGTAGGAGAAAACTATTGTATTCAATTAGTTTGTTTTCGATTGCTTAATTCTCGACTGTCTCAATTTTTCAATTGGTTCTGATATATATTTGACCAACACCATTGAGAATATGATGGTGAATAAAATCACAAATGAGCCACTGTTAAATTGACTAAAAAGTGGATGTCTTGTAAAAAAATAAACAAACATGTGTGAAATGTATATTGGATAGCTAAGCTCACCAATTTTTCTGTCAATTGTTTGATCTTTAAATCGATCAAATAATATGGGTATTGACAATGCGATTAATCCAAAATAAATTATAGATTTTAAACTGAATGGAAAATAATATAAATCTACAGAAGGAAATAGGGCATATAAAAAAGTCATTAATCCAATAATGATTAGTAATGCACTCTCATTTATTCCCAAGTTTATCAGTGTATTTGACTGCCTTTGAACAATAATGCCAATTAGAAAAAACACTAATTCCGTTGGGAAGAATCTATAAGTCCATGGATCATGATTTAGTTGTAAAAATTGATAAATATAAATTCTCAAGAGTAATGAAAATAGGATTAGCCAGACTATTAATTTAGTTTTTTGTTTGACTAAAATTGGTGCAATGAGATAGAACAATAATTCAATCCCTAAACTCCAGCCTTGAGGTATTAAAAGAAAATGATGCAATTGGGGATTAGCATTTTGGAAGTTACTAGTAAAATAGAGGCAGCCGTTACTCACATTAATACCTAAGAACAAAATGATATCTTGAAAGAAAATAAAAATATTAGTAAAAATCAAGTACAACAAAGCGGGCAAATTCAGTAAGTTAAAATTAGATAACTTAGATTGATAATTAATGGCAAACACAATAATAGTAAGACATAAAACCAGCCAATAAACAGGGTAAAGTCTTAACAATCGATTGGAGATAAATAATTTATACTGCTTGAAATTGCTAGTGGCACTGTATTTACCATCCAATACCAAAGACATATAAAAGCCAGAGATGATAAAGAAGGATTGAACAGCCATTTCACCTCCCACAAATTCAATTTTACCAAACAACAAACCACAATGAGCGGTTACGACAGAAATGGCTAATAAAAATCTCAATAAACCCATGAATCAAAAGAATAATTAGCGTTAAGTGCAATTAAATTCCAATATAAACAAAACTAATAAAAAACCTTATAATACAATAATTGCTCAAATAGTTTAATTAATTATTTTATCAGAATTAACTTTCATTACTTTACAAAAAGAATTATAAAATAAAAAATTTATAACCGCTTAGTGAATGTCTGAACAATTGTTTCAAAGCATTATCCTGCCTTCATAATGCCCAAAAATAATAGCGATTCGGTTTTTACATGATGCTATTTTTGAGATAGTGCTATGAACTGTTTTAATTCAGTTTGGCTTTCTGCTTGTTTGATTAAAAAGTCTGCTACATCCGCTCTATTAATACCGCCTACATTAATGCCTTTGAACAATTTGTTTTCAATTCGGTATTGCTCGGTCAATCCTTTGTCTAATAGCCTTCCTGGCCTTACAACAGTCCAATTCAAATCGGAATTAGTAATCATTTCTTCCATCTTAGTTTTGTCTGCATAAACGTCTTTTAACATGGAGTTTAAAAACAGCTTTACCAGCCAAGAAACATAATTTTTACTGTCTCCAGCACCAAAACCTGTCACAAAAATTAAGGGTACAGCTATCCTATTTTCCTGGTGTATTGCCAATAATAATTTTGCAAAATCTGAAAAAAGGCATGTCGCTTTCATTTGCTTTCCTGTCCCTAAGGTTACAATTATCGCATCAGCGTTTTGAATAGCATTGGTTAGATCAGCTTTATTCGTTGCATCGCCAAGGATCATTTTTGACTTATTGTTCTTCTCTATTCCAATGTTAGTTCGAGAAAGGGTCGTGATGGAATGATTTCTCTCTAAACCTCTTTTAACTGTTTCTAATCCTATTCCAGCTGAAGCGCCTATGATGGTGATATTCATTTTTTAATTTTTTATTGATTGAGGGTGAATGCTAAAGCTTAACGAATTAGTAGAAGCAAGTTTATCCTTGGATGTAATAAAGCGTCGCTATCAAATATATGGAGGTTTTAATAATAAACAAGATTAACATTGAGGCGTGTTCTGGTTTAATGATTTTCCAGGTTAAATAGGATTATCCTTCACTGCTTTTCGGATGGACCTAATATGGGGGCTTAACTAAGAAAAGCTTAGACCACTGCGTGTTCTTCTTTTTACATTCCAATTAGACTTATTAAAGCGAGCTTTCAACGTTACTTGACAGGACTATCCTTCACTGCGTTCCGGATGGACCTGAAAGGAGGGCTAAACAAGGAAAACTAAGTTCCTTTGTAACTTCTATTTTACTGGATTTTACTTCATTCATGCCACTGGCCTGATTCAGTTCAATCCAATAAAAAAACCTGAGCGTTAACTCAGGTTTTCCTTGTTGCGGGGACAGGACTCGAACCTGTGACCTTTGGGTTATGAGCCCAACGAGCTACCACTGCTCCACCCCGCGATTTATAGGGATGCAAAGTTACATATTTTTAACAAAAAAGCAAAATTAGTTTTAGAGGGTGGTAAACCTATTAAAGAAATAGTTGAGACATTAAGCACTTTGTAACATTTACATTTCAAACTTTTTCAACTATATCATCTTAGAGAAAATCCATATTCATTATCTTTGACACTGCTTTAATTTGTATGAACAAGCGGCTGATTATATTTTTATTTTTGTTGGCTAATGTTGCTGTGGCGCAAACGCTGAGTGCATCAAGAGCGGTTAATTGGAAGTTGGCTGGCGTTAAGGATACAAGCACCCAAGGTTTTACTGTGGTAGATGCCTTAAGCTATGGCTTTTTAGCAGACAGTGTTACCCCAAATGATTACCCATTAGGGTCATTGATGATCGCCTATAAAGGCCCCACCATTTTATACTTGCCTGCTGGCAATTATCTCTTCAATGCGCCCATTTATTTGCGCAGTGATTTCATTATTAGAGGAGCAGGCGCCAATCAAACCAAACTCATCATTAATCATCCAAATACTGGCCATTCTATTTATGCCAGTGGTTACTCAAGCAATGATACAACTGCACTCACAAACACTGCCTCAAAAGGCAGTCAACAAATAACTGTTGCCAATGTAAGCGCCTTTAAAGTCGGTGATTGGATTCAACTCAAACAAAATGATTCAGATTTAATCACCTCGTCATGGGCTAAAAACAGTGTCGGGCAAATTGCTCAAATAACAGCAATCACAGGCAATGCCATAAGTTTAGCTTCTGAAATGAGAATGGATTATGCGCTGCAAAGAAAGCCATTCATTCAAAAGATAGTACCCGTTAAAAACACGGGCGTAGAATGCCTGTCAATAGAACGATTAGACAATACCGCCCCTGAACAATCCAGCAATATTAATTTGGATTACACTGTTAATGCATGGGTTAAAGGCGTTGCATTTAACAATACAACCTTTGCTCATATTGCTGCAAGCCATTGCTCCAATCTAAGCATCAGCCATTGCTATTTTAAAAATGCCTTTGACTATGGCGGAGGCGGCAGAGCTTATGGCGTTATGCTGCAATTCAGCACCAATGAATGCAGAGTCTACAATAATATTTTCAAACATTTGAGGCACTCAATGATTGTTCAAGCTGGCGCCAATGGCAACGTATTTTGCTACAATTATTCGATTGATCCATATTGGACCGGCAGCACATTCTTGCCAAGTAATTCTGCAGGCGATATGGTCTTACACGGCAACTATGTGTTTGCCAATTTATTTGAACAAAACGAAGGACAAAATATTGTTATAGACAACTCTCATGGAGCCAATGGCCCATACAACACCTTCTTTAGAAACAGAGCCAGCTTATGGGGAATATTTTTTAGCGACAACACTTCACCAAGCCAAAATTTTATAGGCAATGAAATACCCAATACTGCCCTACCCTACAGCTCGGTTAATTACTCGCTTCAAGGGGCCAACCATTTTGTATATGGCAACAACAATAAAAATGTAATAAGCCCAACAGGCAGCAATAATTTAACCGACACTTCATACTGCTTTGCGCATAAACCCAATGATATGTTATCTCAATACTGGGCCAAAATTGGTACCCCTAACGCCATGAATTCAGGTAAAATTCAAGCAGGCGAACAGTATTTACGCAATGAATTCACTGCAGGCGCATGCGGTTTTTCAGGCACTTTAAACATTGAATCCAGCAAAGCTGAAACCATTAGCCTATCGCCCAATCCAATTCAGTCTACACATGAAATTGTTTTTAATACAAACATTTACGGCATAGAGGTTTATGATATTACTGGTAGACTATGCTATGCTCAAACCTTTGATACAGGTATTGAACATTGGCAAGCTGAATTGCAACCTGGCTGTTATACCATAAGTCTTCGCACCATTACAAATGCTTTGAGCACACATCGCTTAATCATAGAATAAGCCCAAGTAACTTACAAACGCTATTAAGCTGCTTCATACAAATTAATTCTATAAAGTAAGAATAGACTATGTATGCTTATATTTGTATAAGCATGAAAACCGATATACAAACCGAAAGTGATATTGCCCTGTGGCAAAAAGCATTTTATGAGGCTTTGTTAAATGACCCGATTACTGCGCCAAAATTTGCGCACTTGAACCTAACCGAGCACATGCCAAAGATTGAACAATTCTGGGCCTTTGTATTGCTCGACAAGGCAGGTTATACCACCAACGTATTTCAACAACACACGCACTTGCAATTAGAAGCCATACATTTTGAACATTGGTTGCAGCATTTCATCCACACAACCAATCAAATGTTTGAAGGCCCTAACGCCAATACAGCCATAGAAAGAGTTAAATTACTAGCCAGCACATTTATGTATAAATTGCATGGCGAATACAAAGATTTTAGTCAAACACCTTAAGCCCCAAAGCATGAAAAAATATTCCCTAATCCTATTGTTGTTAATCGTTCATGTAATCAGCACAGCAGCACAAGACAAATGGTCGAATCCGAGTCAATTAGCCCTCAAAGACCAAAGTCTTTTGATCAGTGTTAATGGTAAAGTACAAGCCTTGGTTTTGGCAGATTGTTCACTGCAACAACTTGGCTCTGATCAACTCCACATCAACGGACAATACGGCGATATTTACAGCATAGAAGGCAACATCAATGCCCTACAAACATTGGCTCAAAACCCATGCGTAAAATGGATAGAACTTAGCACAAAATTAAATGCCACTCAAATTAAAAATGACATTGAAAGGGTCTCTACCAGCGTTGATAAAGTTCAAAACGGATTGGCCAACGGCTTGCCAATGAACTACTCCGGCAAAGGGGTAGTAGTTGGGATAGTTGACGTCGGATTCCAATGTAATAACCCAAGTTTTTACAGCGCTGATGGCAAAACTTACAGAGTCAGTAAATACTGGCAACAAAGCAATACCAATGGCCCCAAGCCAGCAGGGTTTAGTTACGGCACTGAATTCTCAGACTCAGCTAGCATCAGCAAGGCCAATGATATGGACGGCTCTCACGCCACCCACGTGGCTGCTATAGCAGCAGGCAGTGGATTAAGCACCCCCAATTTACAATACAGAGGCATGGCCCCTGAAGCTGAACTGGTATTCGTATCAATCAAATATAGCAACGACACTTTAGCCGGCTCTGCATTAGGCGATTACATAGTAGCCAACCCAACCATACTCGATGCCTATAAATACATATTTGATTACGCCCAATCGGTAGGCAAACCAACCGTTATCAATCTAAGTTGGGGCATGCACACAGGGCCACATGACGGCAACAGCCTCTTCGACAAAGCCACTGAAACCCTTGTAGGACAAGGCAAAGTATTGGTAGGCGCGAATGGCAATGAAGGCGATAACCTTATGCATTGGTCTCATCAATTCAACCAGGATACCGTTAGTACCATTTTAATTGAAAACAACAGACAATGGCAAAGTACTGAAAGTGTTTATGTTGATTTTTGGGGCAACGCCAACAGCAATTTTAGTGTACAATTAAAGCTCATAGACAGCAGTCAACAAACAGTAGCAAGCACACCTTTTGTAAATGCACAACAAGGCAGTCAAGGATTTAAATACACCCTGGCAGATGGCAGTATCTTTAAAGTGAATTTTGCCTGTATAGGCAGTTATCCAAATAACTCAAAACCCAATATCACTGTAATGGCTGACCATCAAAACACCCGAAAATACATTATGGTTGCCAGTATTAATGCTGATGCCACTACTGTACATGCCTGGAACAGTGGCGCTAGCAAATCATGGACCAGTGGCTCTTTCAGAAACAAAGTTGGCAAATGGAATTACAGCAGTCAATTCATTAATGGCAACAGCGACTATACAGCAGGCGAAAACGGAGGCAGTTCAAAAGCCGTTATATCAGTTGGCGCCATGGCAGCGCGTTCTGCTTACCGCAATATTAAAAACATTTGGGTCAATGACAGCGGGTATGTTACCCCAGGCAACATCACTAAATTCTCGAGTAAGGGGCCAACAGTTGATGGCCGTGTTAAACCCAATATTACAGCACCCGGTTATGATGTTCCATCAGCTATTAACAACAAACAGTTTGCAGGATGGATGGCAGATAAAACCTTGCTCAAAACAGTCTTTCAAAACGACACGCAATATTGGGTGGCTTTTAACGGCACCTCTATGGCAGCACCCCACGTAACAGGCATTGTAGCCCTCTTATTACAAGCCAATCCTAAACTCAGCGCTACACAAGTCAAAGACATTCTTGAAAGCACAGCCACCGTTGATCAAAACACTGGCACTGTTCCAAACATGCAATACGGTTATGGCAAAGTGAATGCCTTTGCTGCCGTTCAAAAAGCCTTGCAATACGCTGGTATTAATCAATCCATCAGCAACAGTCATTTAAGTCTTTACCCTAATCCAAGTCAATCATGGATCAACTTTAACAACACATCTGATTGCCATATTGCCCTCTACAACGCCAATGGTGCACTATGCCTTAACAGCAATGCCACCGCCAATGCAGAGTTGAATATTGAAGATTTAGCGCAAGGGCTCTACATGGTGCAGGTCACAATAGGTGGAGAAATATTTTTCTTTAAACTTCTTAAAACAGCTGAGTAGTTGTAATCTTGTAGCTTAAAATCATGAGTCACGAAACCCTATTTTTTTCTTGTTTTATACTGTTCATTATAGCCGTCTTAGCGCTTGATTTGGGCGTATTATCACGCAAAAGTGCAACAGTCAGTTTTAAAAGCGCCCTCATTTGGACAGGCGTTTGGGTCAGTTTTGCCCTTGGTTTTTTTATGTTTTTAAAAACCAATGGTCATCTAATTCACGGTGTAAACACCATGCAAGATCTTCAAGCTCAAACCCAAGCTTATTTTTCTGATTTAAAATTTAGCGGTCAATATGAGCAGGCAGTAAGCGAATACAATAACGAATTGGCAGTAGATTTTATAACAGGTTACTTGATTGAATACTCTTTATCAGTTGATAATTTATTTGTGATTTTACTCATATTTAACTCTTTTGCTGTACCCAATGAATATTACAAAAAAGTATTGCAATGGGGTGTTTTAGGTGCCATTGTTTTAAGATTAGTTTTTATTTTTTCAGGCTCAATTATTGTATCTCAATTCCATTGGGTATTATATATTTTTGGTGGCTTCTTAATCTATTCTGGCATCAAATTACTCATCAGTAAAGACGAAGATGAAAATATGGATGTTGATGCACATCCTATGGTTAAGTTAGCATCAAAATACTTTAAGGTATTTCCTGAATATGTTAAAGGACAGTTCAGACATAAAGCAGATGGAGTTAATTTCATTACCCCTCTTTTTTTAGTCTTGTTGGTGGTAGAGTTCAGTGATTTGATTTTTGCAGTTGATAGTGTACCTGCTATCTTTTCTGTTACCAATGACCCTTATATCGTATTCTTCTCAAACATTTTTGCCATCATGGGGCTCAGAAGTTTATTCTTTTTGATCAGCAATATCATGCACCTATTCTCTTATCTCAAATATGGTTTGGGTGTATTGTTGAGTTTTATTGGTTGCAAAATGGTATTTGAACATTGGTTCAAAGCTATGGGCATTGACAATGTAATGTCATTGATCATCATACTTAGCATACTAGCAGTTAGCATTGTATTGAGCATAGCCTTTCCGCCCAAAAAAGTAGATTAGTAGGGCTTTCTGTTCGAATCATCGAAATCACTCAATGGCCAAAGTAAAAACACTTAAACTTGTAATGCTTTGAATGCCCATTTGTACTTTAGACTATTAGCCGAAAGCCTTCGCATGGCTATAACAGCGCTTGTTAGCAATAAGCTCAGGTCGTTATTGTCTGTATTGGGTATCACCATCGGTATATTTTCTATTGTATTGGTTTTTACCTTGGTTGATTCGCTTGAGATGAATATCCGCAACAGCATTCAATCCTTAGGAAAAAATGTAATCTATATTGATAAATGGCAATGGGCCGGTGGCAACAAAGACTATCCTTGGTGGAAATACCTCAGTCGTCCTGATGCCAAATTCAGTGAAGTAAAAGCGCTTAAATCACAACCGATTTACCAATTGGTTGATGCCATTTCATTTACCAGCCAAGACAACACAACCATTAAATCTGGAGATGTTTCAGTTGACAACATCAACGTTACAGGCCATACTTACGAATTCACCAAAATAGAAACCATAGAGTTAACCGAAGGTCGATTTTTCAATGAGTTTGAAGACATCAACGGCAAAGCAGTTTGTTTGATTGGCTACAATGTTGCCATGGGTTTGTTCAACCAAAACCAACACCTTGTTGGCAAAACCATTACCATGTATGGCAAGCAAGTTGAAATCATTGGGGTATTTAAAAACCAAGGCGACAACCTCATCAATTTTGACTTTGATGATAAAGTCATAGTACCCATTAAATTTTTATTCTACGCCAATAACAAAATCGACGGCGCCAATATTATCGTTAAAGCAAAAGACAATGTTGGAGTAGATGCCATATACGAAGAACTCAGAGGCAGTATGCGCAGTATCAGAAGACTTAAACCCTTGGAGGAAGACAATTTCAGCTTGAATAAAATCGCTTACTTAAGCGAAACCATTGGTGATTTTTTCAAAATTGTAAACGTGTTTGGACTCATCATTGGTTTGTTTTCACTCTTAGTTGGAGGCTTTGGTGTAGCCAATATCATGTTCGTCTCGGTTAAAGAACGTACCAACATCATTGGCATTCAAAAAGCTCTGGGAGCGCGCAATGGCTTTATATTGATCAACTTCTTAACTGAGGCGGTGGTATTGAGTTTATTGGGCGGTATTATAGGCATTAGCTTAACCTGGGGCATAGCAGAATTGGTCAATCTCATGTTGTCGCATTCAGAGTCTGCTTTCCGATTGGTAATGACTTGGGGCAATGTGTTTAACGGCCTCTTGTTTTCAGCTACCATAGGCATTATTGCAGGGATGATTCCTGCCTACAAGGCCAGTAGATTGGTGCCAGTAGAAGCCATCAGAAGTTAATCAAATTTTTTTGCCACAATGCGGGCAAGATTTTCTTTCCTCTGGATTGCTAATTTTTAAAAAGCCTGAGGTCAAAATGGACATTGGAATGGCAAACAAAATCAAGCCTGAAATAGATATGATACCAGCCACAAACTTACCAAAAGTTGTAATGGGATAGACATCACCAAAACCCACAGAAGTGATGGTTGAAATTGTGAACCACATGGATGAAGGGATATCTGGGAATTTTATTGGTTGAGCATCCTTCTCAGCAATGTATATCATGCTCGATAAAAACACAAATGCAAAGCTGATAAAAACAAGACTCACCAATAATTGGTCTTTTTTATGATAAAAAACAGCGCCAACCATCTTAAAAGCATTTATGTATCGAATGGCCTTGAATAGCCTGATTATTCTAAATAAATTAAACAGATAAAACCCAGAGTAATCAGATTTAAACAACAACAAATACAAGGGTATAATAGACAATAAATCGATTAACATTAAGGGGGTTAACACAAATTTTAAACGACCTAATACGCCATGTTGATAGGCGTGCAATTCTGTACAAGTATAAACCCTTAAAACATATTCTAAAGTAAAGAATACAACAGTAATCCATTCAAAGACTATAAACAGAATGCTAAAACGATCAGCTATAGGCTTTACTGTCTCAAAAATTAAAAAGAGTGAACTTAAAATGATAAGTAAAAACAACAATCCATGAAACAGTCTGTTTAAAGGCTGTTTATTAGAATGATCATCAATGACTTTAAAAATACGGTGCTTTAAAGATTGATGATGCGTCATACTTTAACCGTTGGCTTTTTTATGATCAGCTAAGAACTTGGCTAAACCAATGTCGGTCAATGGATGGTTCAATAAGCCTAAAATCGCATCGAGTGGGCAAGTAACCACATTGGCGCCACATTCTGCAGCTTTAACAATGTGCAAAGGATTTCTAACTGAAGCCGCTAAGATTTCAGTTTTGTAATCTTGTACTGCATAGATTTCAGCAATTTGATTGATCAAATCCATACCATCCCAACTGATGTCATCTATTCTACCAATAAACGGCGACAAATATGTAGCACCTGCTTTAGCCGCTAAAATGGCTTGACCAGCTGAGAACACTAATGTACAGTTGGTTCTGATACCATTGGCAGTGAACCAACTAATGGCTTTAATACCATCTTTAATCATTGGCACTTTAACCACAATATTAGGATCAATGGCTGCTAATTTTTTGCCTTCTTCAATCATGCCATCAAAGTCAGTTGAGATCACTTCTGCACTCACATCGCCTTTGCCTACAATTTCGCAAATGGCTTTGTAATGTTTCATTACATTCTCGTGACCTACTATACCCTCTTTGGCCATCAAAGATGGATTGGTGGTAACACCGTCTAAAATACCCAAATCTTTTGCTTCTTTGATTTGATTAAGGTTGGCTGTATCGATGAAGAATTTCATATTACAAATGTATTCAATAGCGCAGGTTTCAAAGGCACAAGTTTTACACAAAATTGAGTGAAGTCAAGCAAATATTGCATTTATTTGCAGCATGAATCACCTCAATTGTTTTGTTCTTGAAGCCTTTGCTAAAGCGCTGAACAAGGCAATTGCAGGTCAAACACTTTCGGATTGTTTTAGCAACTACAGTGCTTCTTGTGTGTTTGTCTTCAACAAGTCTGCACTCGAAGTAGTGTTTCAAAACCAAGTGCCCTATTTCGTTTATGCAGATGAAAACCCCTCTAAAAGCCGCTTGTTTAAACCGCAATTCAAAGCTCTGGTGGGCGAAACCATTTTAGCGGTTAAACCCCATGCATTTGAACGTCGATTTGAAATACAATTCAGCAATGATTATGTGTTATTGGTGAAGGCTTACGGCAAACAATCCAATTTGATTTTGTATCAACACCATGTGCCCATTCAATCGAATAAACTGAGCGCCAAACAAGATTTACAACTTCCACTCACAAAGTATCCGGCTGATCAAACCATTGAATGGCCAACTACAGCTGATGCCTTCAAAAGTAAAGCTTGGTCATTTTTACCCGAGCAATTGCGAGAAGCCTTATCAGAAACAACTGATAAAGCCGGCCTGATTGCACAATGGCAAAATCTAAAAGGATTGGATGCCAACCATGACTTAGAAGTGCGATTGGAAGGACCTAACACAGTACTGGCTGATATCAACGCCTATAGCAGACAACAATTATCAAGCTTAGGATTCGATCAATTGAAAACCAATTTGCTGCAAGGTGCTCAAAAACAACTGAGCGAAAAACTAAATTATTTAGCCCAACATGAGACGGCTTTTTTACAGTTATCGCAACAAAGAAATGAAGAAGAAATTGGGCACATCATTTTGGCCAATATGAGCCAATTGCCTGAGCCTAATAAACGGATTAGCTTGTTTGATATTTATCTGAATCAACCTATAGACATTGAGTGGCAGCCTGATATATCTGCTGTAGACAATGCGGATTGGTATTTTCAAAAAGCCAAAGCTAAACCGCATAAAATGGCGCTCTTAAACAAGAAAATTGCAGACTGCAAAGCCCAAATTGCAGACATACAATTGCGCTTAACTGCTATAGAAAATGCCCAAAACAGCAAAGCGCTAAAACGCCTTGAAAAACCTGTAGTCTCTTCACAAACACAAGTAGAAAAACCTTACAGACAATTTGAATTTGAAGGCTACACCATATTAGTAGGCAAACACGCTGAAAGCAATGATCAATTATTAAATCAATTCAGTGACAAAGATGACCTATGGTTGCACGCAAAAGATGTGAGTGGAAGTCATGTGATCATTAAAACCAAACATCAAGCCACCCCTAAAACAGTCATTGAAACCGCAGCCAGTTTGGCCGCTTATTTTTCTAAAAACAGACAACAACAGTTGGTAACTGTTATGTGTACGCCGCGCAAATATGTGCGTAAACTAAAGGGCAGCAAAGGCTTGGTGCATGTGAGTCAAGAGCAAACCTTGTTGGTAAACCCTAAAATGCCTTAAGGCTTATTTGCCTTTTAAAGTGCCCTTAAGACCATCTAAGGCTTTGCCTTTTTGAATTTTCAATTGGTCTTTAGCTTCTTGCTTTAAACGCTCGGCTTCTTGCTTAGCAGCCGCCTCGGCCTTTTGTTTTTCTTCAAGGGCTTTAGCTTCAATCGCCGCTTTATCTTTAGCCAACTGATCCAATTGTTTTTGCTTGATTTGATTCAAAGAATCTGTTGCGCGTTTTTTGGCTGCCTCTAATTTTTTTTGAGCCATTTGTTGCGCCTCGGCTAAGGCCTTGTCAGCCTCTGCTTTTAGTTGGTTTTTCATGGCATCAACAATATTCTTTTTAGCATCGTGTAAACTCACTTTCACTATCGGTTGATTGAACTTGCCAGACAACAACACATCTACATCCACCATATCACTCAATTGAAGATTCAAACCCTTTTGTTTGGCTTCTAAAGTCAATTGGTCTAATTGGGCATTAACGGTGCCGAAATCCTTGCGCGGAATGCTCAATTTGGCAACATATTGAATGCTTTGATCAAGGGCTGTATAACCTGAAATTTTAGCTTTAGCGCCTTCCCATAATTGCACATGCATTGAATCCAAAACCATTTTACCATCGCTTATGGCCATGGTAAAAACTTGCTTACTTAAATTCAACTGATTCAAACGCGGTAAATTCAAAGCTGTAGCAATGGCTTTTAAAGCAGGTAATTGTTTGATGGCAGCATTGTTTAAGGCCACTTGAAGTTTGGCATTAACGCTCGGATAATCTGGGGTAAAATCAGATTGGTAATGATTGCTCATTTGAATGTTAGCGTCTAACAAGCCTTGGGTATATTTGGCTATCGGTGCAAATTGTTGTACCATACCTACCGTCTGATAGGTTTGAATAATGTCTAAGCCAGTTAATTTAAAATCCAATTGACTGAAAGGGTACTTAGGCATTTTACTATCATACACCCCATTCAATGCCATTTGCCCACCCAATGTTTGCAATTGAAGGTCTTTCAAATACAGCTGTTGATTGCGCGCTATGATATGCCCCTGCATTTGTTTGAGGGTGTAATGATCGTAAACCATTTCATTAATATTGGCTGAAAAATCGAAGTCGATATTGGCAGGCACTTCATATGCTTGCAAGGCAATGCTATCTGATACGGTTGGTGCAGTTTTAGTCGCAGGCTCATCGCTCAAAAACTCATTCACATTCATGTAATTGGATTGCAAATTGAACTGTCCGCTCAAGCCTTCATCATTGAAAGCATACGCAAATACATTGTCTAAATAGCCTGTGCAATTAAGATCTGTGAGACCAATATGTCCTACCATTTGCTGCAAGTCAAATTTCTGAGGGCTCACTTGCATTTGAATGTCCATGGCCAATCCTTGTTTGAAATCATTTGAAGCATAATTCAAGCCTTGAATGGCTATGTTACCTGCGGCTTTAAACTGATCGTATTGCCCAGATTGCAAGGGCAACACTCTGCCATCAAAACTGACATCAGCCAACAATTTACCGCTCAATTTTGTGCCTGCTTCTAATGGCACAAACGTTTGGATACTGCCTAAATCTATTTGGCCTTTTAAATGCCCTTTCACCAATGGATTGCTGATGGGTTGTCTGACCATTAACTGAGCAGAAATAGGTTGATTAGCAATCACAGCAAAGAAACGATTCAAATCTATTTTGGTTAAATCTGGTTGCATGCCCTTGCTCTCAACCGATAAGTCTATGCCAACTTGATCAACAGACATGGGCATATTAGCGTATTTAAAATAGCCGTTCTGAACGGATAATTTCAAACCGAAATCTGGCATAGCAAGCTCAGTCATTTTACCTTTCATGTAGCCGTTTAAAGCAAATTGTCCTTTGGCTGTAGCGTCTTTAAAACCTGCTTGGTACATGCCAGGAATGACAGACATCAAAGACTTGAAACCTGTTTGTTTGGTGTTAAAGACAAGGTCCATATCTATGTCATTGTCATTGAGGTCAACAAAGCCTTTGCCACCAATTTGTAAATCATTTAATAGAATGGTATTGTCTTTAAAACTGAATTTAAAGGCTTTCATATCCATGCCTAAATTGGCATCAATACTGGTTTTGATTTTATACAAAATGGGCATGCCAGCGTATGACATCGTTAGCGCCTCAGCATCCGTATGGGTTAGCAAGTCAAAATTATCTTGGGTAAAGTCGCCACTTAAATTGTGGTTGAAATTGGATAGCTCGGTATAAAAACCAAGTTGTTTGTCGTCGTATACCAAATGAGCAGATTCAATCGTCAACTTTTTTAAGCTCAGTTTAAATTGGCTTTCACTTTTGGTGGCACTGGTATCAGGCAAAGCAATGTCCCAATTGGCTTTACCACTTGGCAACACCAATAAATGCACGCGTGGTTGTTCCAAATAAATTTTTCTGATTTCATAGGTTTCACCCTTAATCACAGACATAATATCAATCACTACTTCACAGCTGCGCATTTGAATCAAGGTATCTGAACTGAATGAATCTTTTCCAATAACACTTAAATCATGTATGCCTAATTTCAAATTGGGAAAACTGCTGATCAAACTCAAATCAATCTGATCTGAAAAATCAACTTTGGCATTGACTGAAGCATTGATTGAAGTCTTTAGTGATTGAATGATTTTGCCCTTGAATAGAAATGGCAAAGCCAACAAAATCAAAAACAAAACCGCAAAGCTAATGCTCAGAATTTTAATCCATTTTTTCATAGTATATTATCGTGAATAGGAACAAAAATATTGCCAAACCTTAAGCATTATGGCTTAAAAAATCAGCGTAAGCCAATTGTATACCGGCTGCTAATTCAGTGCTGTGCTGCCAACCTAATTGATTCAAGAAGCTGGAGTCCATTAATTTTTTCGGGGTGCCATCGGGCTTGCTGGTATCAAAGTCTAAACTGCCTTCAAAGCCAACCACTTTTTGTATCAACAAGGCCAAATCTTTGATGCTTAAATCAGAGTTACTGCCAATATTGACAAACTGCTTGCCATCATAATTTTGCATGAGGTACAAGGCGGCTGATGCTAAATCATCGGCAAATAAAAACTCGCGCATAGGTGTACCACTGCCCCAAATAACTACAGAAGATTTACCCTGAACTTTGGCCTCGTGAAACTTGCGAATTAAGGCCGGAATCACATGTGAATTCTCTGGATGATAGTTATCATTGATGCCGTATAAATTGGTTGGCATCACGCTGATGAAATTACAATTGTATTGATCGCGGTAAGCTTCAATCATTTTAATACCTGCGATTTTAGCAATGGCATATGGCTCATTGGTAGACTCCAAATACCCTGATAATAAGTACGATTCTTTGAGTGGCTGTGGTGCCATTTTAGGATAAATACAACTGCTGCCAAAAAACATCAATTTCTTTACCCCATGCACATACGACTGATGGATCACATTGTTTTGAATGCAAAGATTGTCGTAAATGAATTCAGCTCTGTAAGTATTGTTAGCGACTATTCCACCAACTTTTGCAGCGGCTAAAAACACATAGTCTGGTTGTTCTTGAGCAAAAAAATCTGCAACTGCAGCCTGATTTCTCAAATCCAATTCTTTAGAAGTTCTAGTCAATAAATGTTTATAGCCTGCCTTCTGGAGCGCTCTATATACAGCACTTCCAACCATGCCCCTGTGTCCTGCTACAAAAATTTTAGCGCCTAAATCCATTATTCAAAATAACTCATAGTGGTAAATCCACCATCTTTTAAATATTCGTCTTTCTTCATTAAATGCAAATCACTTTGCATCATATCATTCACCAAATCTTGTAAGCTGTGTTTAGGTGTCCAATTTAATTTGGTTCTAGATTTTGTGGCGTCGCCAATCAATAAATCCACTTCAGTTGGTCTGAAATATTTAGGATCTACTTGTATTACTTCTCTGCCGATATCCGCTTGGCTCACTTTCAATTTCATGGCTGCTGCTTTGGCTTCATCTACAGCGGCAATAATGCCTTTCTCATTAACCCCTTCACCTTCAAAAGACAATTGAATGCCTAAATAATCAAAGGCCAATCGAGCAAATTCTCTGATTTCAGTTGTTACACCTGTAGCAATTACCCAATCTTCAGGTTGGTCCGCTTGCAAAATCATCCACATCATTCTAACATAATCTTTCGCGTGTCCCCAATCTCGTTTTGCTTCTAAATTCCCTAAATAAAATTTATCTTGTAACCCTAATGCTATTTTTGATACTGCACGAGTGATTTTTCTTGTCACAAAAGTTTCTCCTCTTCTTGGGGATTCATGGTTAAATAAAATTCCGTTACATGCAAACATATTATAAG
>JAURIG010000239.1 GCA_030832905.1 Bacteroidota bacterium | reverse complement strand
ATTGAACAGTACAAGCAAGACCAAGATGAGCAGCAGCGTCGTCGCGCTGCAAATCGTGGCAAAGCTGCAACTCCTTTCGAGGTTCAGGCCATTATTGAGGGCTACCTTGACGGAGACGCAATAGCAGATATTTCAAAGCGTATTTACCGTTCTACGGGCTTTGTTAAGGATGTTATTGAGTCAGTAGGCGTTCCCCAAAAAGTAGTTAGCGGGGATTACTGGCATGCGGGAATTATTCCCGAACAGTGTGCACGAGAAGAGTTCGAGCCGGGTCAGATTGTTTGGCATGCTCGTAGGCATTGTATGGCCATCGTGTTAGAGCATAAACATAGTGCTAGTGAGAAACATATTAGTAATTACTATCAAGTTTATGTTATTGAGCCGATTGAAGAAGTCTCTCCCTACTTTCCTCACTTAGAGGGGTATGGAGGCTACTACGACGGTGCCTATGCGTACGATCTAGGATCACTAGATCATCTTAAACAATATGGAGTGGACGTAT
>JAURIG010000238.1 GCA_030832905.1 Bacteroidota bacterium | reverse complement strand
ACCAAAACCTATTGTAGCTACTCCAGACCCAAATATAGAGCCTCATATTTACAAGCCCCTTCCAAAAAAAGGAGATTCAGAATTGATCATTTTTGGCGAATCTAGTGATAAGATCAAATACAATCTTGCAAAATGTTGCAACCCTATTCCAGGTGACGATGTATTCGGATTTGTAAGCACTGGTAAAGGATTAATTATTCATAGAACAAGCTGCCCGAATGCAACACAGCTATTAGCCAATTATGGTCATCGAGTTGTCAAAACCAAGTGGGCTAAAAATAAAGAAATCTCGTTCCTTACAGGACTTAGCATCATTGGATTAGACGATGTTGGGGTGGTGAATAAAATAACGACCATTATTAGCGGGGACCTCAAAATCAATATTGCAGCACTCACCATTGAATCCAAAGATGGGATGTTCGAAGGTACCATTAAGGTCTTTGTGCACGATAAAGATGAATTAGAGGAATTGGTCAACCGCATTCAAGGCTTAAATGGCATTCA
>JAURIG010000237.1 GCA_030832905.1 Bacteroidota bacterium | reverse complement strand
AAAAGCTATGAATATTGATGGATTAGGTGGTGAAACGGTCGCTTTATTATATAATGCTGGTTTGGTGAAAAATTACGCTGATTTATATGATTTGAAAAAAGAACAAATTGTGGTTTTGGAAAGAATGGCTGATAAATCTGCCGATAATCTAATTTCAGGAATTGAAAATTCAAAAGCAATTACATTCGATCGCGTATTATATGCATTAGGAATACGTTATGTAGGTGAAACGGTTGCTAAAAAACTAGCGAAACATTATAAAAATATTGACAACTTGGCTAAAGCTGATTTACTTGATTTAGTTGCAGTTGATGAAATTGGAGAACGAATTGCGCAAAGTGTAATGGATTTCTTCCAGAATTCAGATAACATAGCTATAATAGATAAATTAAAAGCAGTAGGCATTCAGTTTGAATTAAATGAGATTTCTTCAGCAGTTTCAAATATTTTAGAAGGAAAAACATTTGTTGTTTCTGGTGTTTTTGAAGTTTTCTCTCGAGATGATTT
>JAURIG010000236.1 GCA_030832905.1 Bacteroidota bacterium | reverse complement strand
ATTTTTAAAGCTTTAGCTTTATTTTTATGTTGTGATTTTTCATCTTGTTGAGAGACAACTATTCCTGATGGAATATGCGTTACTCTAACTGCACTATCTGTTGTGTTTACTGATTGTCCGCCTGGACCGCTCGATCTAAAAACATCTATTCTTAAATCCGCATCATTAATTTTCACATCAACTTCTTCAGCTTCTGGTAAAACTGCAACGGTTGCTGCTGACGTATGAATTCTTCCTTGCGTTTCTGTATCAGGAACTCGCTGAACTCTATGAACACCTGACTCAAATTTTAGTTTTGAAAAAACATTACGTCCTACGATAGATGCAATAATTTCTTTGTAACCACCCCCCTCGCTGTTTGATAAATTTATAATTTCAACTTTCCAACCATTTAATACTGCAACTTTTTGATACATATTGAATAAATCAGCCGCAAATAAAGCAGCCTCCATTCCGCCTGTTCCCGCTCTTATTTCAATAATTGCGTTCTTTTCATCTGCTTCATCT
>JAURIG010000235.1 GCA_030832905.1 Bacteroidota bacterium | reverse complement strand
ATGGTAAAAAGGTTGATACTACTCAGTTTAATCGTTACAGGCAAGCATATGTTTTAGTAAAGGATAAACAACAATGTCCTCTATTCGAAATAGACCAGATTGATTCTATTATCACAGCTAAATAATTGATTATTTAAGTCTTTTTTATTTGTGTTTGGGGTGTTCTTCTTTTGAGAAGATTATCGGGTCTAGAGGAGATCAGAGTGAGAGTGAGAGCAGAGGGATTAAGGGAAAGGGGATAGGTGGAATTAGTTTTCGCATTCGCACTTGCTCCTACTCTCACACTTAATTAGGGGATAGTGAGAATATTACTTATTAGTTGATACCAATCGTGATTTTATAGCATCTGGTTCGGCGTCCCCGCCAACCAGATTAGATTGTCTATAACCAATAGTCTGAAGATAGCTTACTAACGCCTTCACAAATGTCATTAAAGTAATTTCTGAAGTGAATTGGATTGGTTGGCGAGGACGCCAAACCAATCGTTCTTCGAATGCTTCCGCCGAAATTA
>JAURIG010000234.1 GCA_030832905.1 Bacteroidota bacterium | reverse complement strand
TATTTAAAAAAGCATTAAACTAAAAGTATGTATATTATTTTAAACCAAGAAGGGAAAAAGATTGCTTATATTAATAATATGATCATTCTAGATGAGACCAAAGAGAACGTATTGGGTATTTTAATTGGAGATTGCTTTTTTGGGAAAAGCACTAAAGTGATCGGTAAGATATTTAATAGTACTGCTTACTTAGTGAATGGTGAGATTGTTGGAAAAGTGGAAAGAAATAAAGAACCAAAATTAAGTAGTGTAAAAAAATCACATCTTTTAGAAGCTTGGGATATTTTAACGAATGTAAAAGAACACACTTGCGAATGGATTAAAGAATCAAAAAAATGGTCAAAGAAATCTTTAGAGCATCATTTATCATAGATATAAAAAAGCCTCTGAATTTTCAGAGGCTTTTTTATAATTGAATTATTAGTTTATGCATTAAATGCTTCTGATACACCTTTGTGTAAAATTTTTCCAGCTCTAATATTCAATCCTTTTGCTAATGCTGGATTTTCTGCAGTTGCCATT
>JAURIG010000233.1 GCA_030832905.1 Bacteroidota bacterium | reverse complement strand
TGTAACAAATTATGCGATGTATGGCAAGGGATTCAACAGAGAAGGTACTGATAAATGTAATCCTGGCAATAACTATGACCGTTCATTTCTCTATCGCATCGATACTCAGTCCTGGTCAATTGATGCCGCTTTTAAAGTTGGTGTAGTTCCTAAAGTTGTTGAAGTTAGCCCAGACAATAAATATGTTTTAGTAAGCAATTGGTGCTCCTATGATCTTTCTATAATTTCAACAGAGCTTGGCAAAGTTATAAAGACTTTAAAAATCGGGGCATACCCAAGAGGAATTACTATCTCTAATGACTCTCAATATGCCTTTGTTGCCCAGATGGGAGGCTCAGTAGTTCATAAGATAAATCTTGTAAGTTTTGAAAGAGAATTACTAAGTGTTGGTTCAAATCCAAGGGCCTTAGTCCTTTCTCCTGATAACACTTTTCTTTATGCCACTCTTAACTCTGCAGGACGCGTCATTGCCTTTGACCTAGCTACAAAAAAAGTTGTGGACTCGGTTAAGACGGGTTCTGCA
>JAURIG010000232.1 GCA_030832905.1 Bacteroidota bacterium | reverse complement strand
GTCACTGGGAAAAATTTTTTTCCATTATGAACTTCAAAAGTCATTCCAATAAATTCTGGAATAATTGTAGATTTTCTTGACCAAGTTTTGATTGGTTTTTTAATATTTTGATCTTTATGCTTTTGCACTTTCTTCATTAAACTTAATTCAACAAAAGGACCTTTCCAGACTGATCTACTCATAATTAATTAATACCTCTCTTCTTCTTTCTTGAGATAATATACTTGTCGGTATTTTTATTTTTTCTAGTTTTCTTTCCTTTAGTCTTGATTCCCCAAGGAGTAACAGGATGTCTTCCTCCATTAGTTCTTCCTCCGTGTGGGTGGTCAACAGGGTTCATTGCTATACCTCTTGTTTGAGGTCTAACTCCTAGCCATCTGCTTCTTCCAGCTTTACCAATTTTAATATTTTTTTGATCAGGATTTGATACTGCGCCGATAGTAGCTTTGCATAAACTTTGTACTCTTCTTACCTCGCCTGAGGCTAATTTTAATGTTGTATAATCTTGGTCATGACTCATAAT
>JAURIG010000231.1 GCA_030832905.1 Bacteroidota bacterium | reverse complement strand
GCTGATGTTTCTACTTCAATTATGGAACGCAATCATTTAGGGGCAGATGATATTACCTATTTATTAGCTCACCAAGCGAATAAACGCATTATTGATTACACGGCAGAGAAAATGAATTTGCCTCAAGAAAAAGTCCTTATGAACATAGAGCGATATGGCAATACCACCAGTGGAACTTTGCCTTTGTTGTTCTGGGATTATGAGAAATTATTTAAAAAAGGAGATAACTTAATTTTAGCTACATTTGGTGGCGGCTTCACATGGGGCAGCATCTACATCAAGTGGGCATATGATTCAAAATAAACCATTCAAAAAAACACCTATTTATTATGGATATTAAAGAAATAGAAAACCTCATCAAATTCGTTTCCGCTCAAAAAAATGTTGGAGAAGTTGAGATTGAGAAAAAAGATTTCAAATTGGTTATTCGCAAACCAAGCACTACGGTTTTACAAGCTCCGCAAGTGGTTCAAGCCACTGCACCGGTGCCAGCTGCATTGCCAACAGCTCCAGCTGCTTTACCAGCATCTG
>JAURIG010000230.1 GCA_030832905.1 Bacteroidota bacterium | reverse complement strand
TATTTTTGCATGGACTAGAGGTTTAGAATTTAGAGGTATGCTTGATAACAACCAGGAGCTAATTAATTTTTGCCATGCACTAGAAGCGGTTTGTGTTGAAACGGTAGAGAGTGGTAAAATGACCAAAGACTTAGCGGTTTGTATCCATGGTAATAAAGTAAACCACGGCGAACATTATTTATATACCGAAGAATTTTTAGACGCGCTGGATCAAAATTTAAAAGTAAAACTTGGATAATATCTATGGTATAACAGCATAAAAAAAAGACGTTGAATTTTCAACGTCTTTTTTTATTTTAAATACCTTTTGATTTCTTTTTCTACATCACGCGCTTTGATGGTTTCACGTTTGTCGTGTAGTTTTTTGCCTTTGCCAAGTCCTATTTCTACTTTTACTAAATTTTTATCTGTAAAAAAAACGCGTAGTGGCACAATGGTGTATCCTTTTTCTTTTAAGCGCCCTTCAATTTTTTTTAACTCCTTTTTATTGAGTAGTAGTTTGCGGTCATGAACAGCAATGTGGTTATTGGCA
>JAURIG010000022.1 GCA_030832905.1 Bacteroidota bacterium | reverse complement strand
AAACTGTCTATATAGGCTGCTCTCCAAACGGCGTAAATAGCAGATTCTTTACTGATATTGTTGCTTTTAGCTCTTTCTTCTTTGTCAAACGGAATAAGGTTCTCCACCATATTCATGTGTTCTTTTATGGTTTTGAACTGCCCTTTTTCTCTGCTAGCATTTACAGCGACATTCCAACAAGCTGAAATTGAATTCACAAGAAAAACATCTGCAGCTAACTTTGAATCGTACTTTTCTTGCTCTTCTAGTGAACAACCATAGAATTTCAATAACGATTGGGCTGAAACCAATGCCGCATTGTGATCTACATCCAAGGCTTGAATACTAGAATCTTGAGACATCGCAATGTCTGCATACACAATACCTTTCCAGGCATAAGCAGCACATAAATCTTTGGTTTGTGCATGATTCATGACTTTGTCAATATCATACTTTGCTAAACCAATGTTCTTGTTTTCCTCATCCATCATATTGTCTCTAACCCCTTTTAACAAGGTGATTTGAGCATAACTTTGATTGGCTAGGAATAAGCTTGAACCTAGTAGAATGGAATTAATTATGTTTGATTTCATAAACCTGTTTTTGAAACACTATTCAATTGTTGTGCCATCTTCATTATTATCGTCTGAAGTGTTGTCTGATGTGTTATCGGCATCGTTGTTATCGATGATTTGATCATTCATTGCACCGTCTACAATTGGCTCGCCATTTTCAGATAATTGTGCTTCTTCTTCATCTTCAACTGGCACAACTGCTACTGAAGCAATGGCATCATTGTTTTTGATGTTGATTAAACGCACACCTTGAGTTGCTCTACCCATCGTTCTTAAGCTATCTACTCGTAAACGAATCGCTAAACCAGATTTGTTGATGATCATTAAGCCGTCTTCATCTGTAACACTTGAGATAGAGATCAAATCACCAGTTTTATCAGTGATGTTTAAGGTTTTAACCCCTTTACCACCTCTACCAGTTACGCGGTATTCGTCCTCTCCCGTTTCAGGATCCACTAAGAATGAACGTTTGCCATAACCTTTTTCAGATACAACAAGCACAGTCGCTTCTTTCAGCTTATCGATATCGATGGTTAACATGCCAATCACTTCATCTTGTTCAGATTCTAGAGTAATACCTTTTACACCTGAAGCATTTCGGCCCATTGGTCTAACCAATTTTTCATTGAAACGAATGGCTTTACCTGAACGTTTAGCCATAATCACTTCACAGTTGCCATTGGTTAATTTAGCTGATAATAACTCATCACCTTCTCTAATGGTGATGGCATTAATACCATTCGATCTTGGTCTGGAATAAGCTTCTAAAGTGGTTTTCTTAATCACCCCTTTTTTGGTACAAAGAATGATATTGTGTGTATCTAAATATTCAGGATCTTTTAAATTTTCAATGTTTAAGAAGGCTTTGATTTTATCGTCTGAAGGAATTGCAATCAAATTCTGAATTGCTCTACCCTTAGTTGCTTTACCACCTTCTGGGAATTCATATACTTTCATCCAGAAGCAACGGCCTTGCTCAGTAAAGAACAACATGTAATTGTGGGTATTGGCAACAAATAAATGCTCTACGAAGTCTTCGTCTCTGTGAGAAACACCTCTGTTACCTCTTCCTCCTCTATTTTGTTCTTTGTATTCACTTAAACTGGTGCGTTTGATATAGCCCATGTGAGAAATGGTAATCACTACCTTTTCATTAGGGATTAAGTCTTCAATATCAATTTCACCAGCACTGTGTTCAATCATTGTCTTACGCTCATCGCCGTATTTCTCTTTCATCTCGAGCATTTCATCTTTGATGATTTTATACCTCAAGCTTTCATCAGATAATACAGATTCTAAGTAAGCAATCAATTTCATGAGTTCTTCAAATTCCTCTTTGATCTTTTGACGTTCTAAACCTGTTAAACGCTGCAATCTCAATTCAAGGATGGCTTTGGCTTGAATTTCAGACAATTTAAAGTTGCTGATCAAACCGTCTTTTGCCTCATCAGGGTTCTTAGATTTTCTAATCAATTCAATGACTGCATCTAAGTTGTCTAAAGCTATTAATAAACCTTCTAAAATGTGGGCTCTTTTTCTGGCTTCAGATAAATCATATTGTGTACGTCTTACAACGATTTCGTGTCTGTGAGCAACAAAATGATGAATTAAATCTTTTAAATTCAACATTTCAGGACGACCATGCACTAATGCAATATTGTTTACTGAGAATGAAGATTGCAATGCAGTGTATTTGTACAACTGATTGAGAATAACATTGGCAATAGCGTCTTTTCTTAGTTCAAATACCAAGCGCATACCTTGTCTTCCTGATTCATCTCTTACTGCTACAATGCCATCAATTACTTTTTCTTGAACCAATTCTACAGCTCTGGTAATAATTTGATTAGGCATTACTTGGTATGGCACCTCTGTAACGATGATCATTTCTTTACCATTGCTCATGGTTTCAATTTCAGTTTTACCTCTCATAAGGATTCTGCCTCTACCGGTTTCAAAAGCAGAGCGAATACCATCGGTACCATAAATGATACCGCCAGTAGGAAAATCTGGGCCTTTGATGAAATTCATCAATTCCGAAATCTCAATGTCTTTGTTCTCGATGTATGCGATTACACCTTCACAAACTTCTGTAAGGTTGTGGGGTGCCATATTGGTAGCCATACCCACCGCAATACCTGCTGCACCATTCACCAATAAATTAGGAATTTTTGATGGAAGTACTGTAGGCTCTTTTAATGAATCGTCAAAGTTGGGTCTAAAATCAACGGTTTCTTTTTCGATGTCGTTCAACATCTCTTCAGCAATCTTTTTCAATCTTGCCTCTGTGTAACGCATTGCTGCAGGTGAGTCTCCATCAATGGAACCAAAGTTACCTTGGCCATCCACCATTGAATATCTCAAGCTCCAATCTTGGGCCATACGAACCATGGTATCGTAAACCGAAGTGTCACCATGTGGATGGTATTTACCTAATACTTCCCCAACAATACGAGCCGATTTTTTATACGGGCGATTAGGCGCAAGACCAAGTTCAGTCATACCAAATAATACCCTTCTGTGAACGGGTTTTAAACCATCTCTTACATCGGGCAATGCACGACTAACTATGACCGACATTGAATAATCAATGTATGCGGTCTTCATTTCCTCTTCAATATTGATCGGTATAATTCGATCGAAATTGGTTTCCTCTGGGTTTTGATCCATAATGCGTTTATAATAAAATCATTGCAAGATATCAATTATTTAGACCTCTTTTAAAATTACATTCCACAATATACCAACAAAAAAGCCCTGAATTTCAGGGCTTTTTTTAACGAATTTTAGAAGTATTAGAATTACATTTTGATGATCTTTACTTTACCTAAACCTAAAGACTCTAATTTGTCTTTAATCAAGACGTCATCTCCAA
Organism: Bacteroidota bacterium; assembly: GCA_030832905.1. Lineage (GTDB taxonomy): Bacteria > Bacteroidota > Bacteroidia > NS11-12g > UBA955 > JABMMZ01. The sequence goes on along the minus strand of JAURIG010000022.1, from coordinate 19,331 downwards.
TACAAACAATTACAAATTGATTGGTTTTGATGTATTCTTTGGCAATTCTATTCACCTCTTCTTTAGTCAAGTTCTTAATGGTTTCAGCACGTTGGGTGTTAAGGTCTTTAGACAAGCCATTAACTATGATTGAGGTCAAGAAGTTAAGTTTGTCTCTTGAGCTTTCATATTTAAGCGCCTCACCACCTAATAATGACTTCTTGGTGAAATCAAGTTCCTCATCAGTAATGCCCTTTTCTACAAATCGGTTTAATTCACTGAAGACCTCATTAATAGCAGAGTCAGTAGCATTGGTATTAACTCCTGCACTCACTGTAAATAAACCAGGGAAACCAATACCGCTTGAGCTAAAGCCTGAACGGATACCATAGGTCCAACCTTTATCTTCTCTTAAGTTTAAATTCAATCTTGAGTTAAATGCACCACCCAAAGAGAAGTTAGTTACATTGGCTTTAAAGAAGTCGCCATTGTAGTCATATGGAATAGTTAAATACCCCATCATGATGGTCGTTTGTTTAGCGTTGTCTTGGTTCACCAAATATAATTGGGTTTTACCAGTAGCATTGAAAGTAGTGAAAGTTGGCACGCTTAAATTCTTATTGCTCCATTTTTTTAGGCAAGCAAGGTTTTCTATAGCGGCAGCTTGATCAATGTCTCCTACTATCGAAACAGTGGTTAAGTTTGGCGATAAGAAGTTCTCTTTGAAGAATTTCAAATCTTCAACAGTGATTTTTTCAGCGGCTTTGTATTCGCTTAATGACGCTTTACCCAATGGGTTTTCTGTACCGTAAATCAACTCTCTGAATTGTTTAGAACCGAAACTTGATGGTGTAAAGTTGTCGTTTGAAATAGAGCCTAAAATGGCTTTTTTATTGGTTTTGAATTCTTTGCTTGGGAAAGAGGCATTGTAGAAGATGTCTTCAAACAAGGCCATAGTGGCTTTTAATGAATCGCTAAAGCTTTCAATATAGCAATTGAATTGTTGGCCAGAACCATCAAATGAAATAGAACTACCTAAAGACTTCAATCTGTTTTCAATGTCTAAAGCAGATTTAGACGTTGTACCTTCAGTCATCATAGCACCTAAGAAGGCAGCAGTACCATTTTTAATTTTTCCTGTTTCAAATAAGTGGCCACCTCTGCTTGAGATAACAATATTCACTCTAGGTGATTCTGAAGTTTTAGTACCAATGACTTTGATGCCATTGTCGAAATTGCTGGTGTAGTAGTCAGGCACAATAACTGGCTTAGCCGGAGCTACTACAGGCTTTTTGCTTCTGTCAAATCCTGCAGGATCCACATTTGGCTTGTTGACTAAATTTGCATAAGCAGATTTGTCTGGTGTTTCGTTTTTGTAAGGGTTTTCACTTTCGTAACCATCTACTCTGAAGTTAGGATCTTGCATGGCCCTTGGATCTGGTACAATGTGTATGCAAGTGTAGTTTTTGTTTTTGATGTAATTTCTGAACACACGCATCACATCTTCTCTGGTGATGTTCTTGTAACGTTCAAAATCTTTGTCTAGGGTCATGTTGCCATTGGTAAGCATTTCGTATTGAGTTAACACAGAAGCTTTGCTGGCAACACTTTCTGCAAATCCGTAATATCCTGCCATGTATTCTTGTTTAACACGGTTAAGATCAGCATCTGTAAAACCATTCTTTTCAAAATCGTTTAGCGCCGCTTCAAGGGTATCACGCATTTCTTTTTCGCTTAAACCACCCATTACGCTTGGGTAAGTTACCAATTGGAAACTAAACTCACCAGCAATTTCATAAGAGGCATTGTAGCATGAAGCTTGTAAACCCATTTCATTATCTATGAAGTGTTTGTACAACACAGTGTTTTTACCATTGCTTAACAATTGGCTCAATACATCTAAGGCTGGCTCATCTTTATGAAAGGTTGGCACAGTTGGGTAAGTGATTGAAGTTAAAGGGGCAAATACTTTGCTGGTAATGGTTTTTATTTTCTTTTCTTCAAGTACAATAGGAGTTTTCATCAACGGAGAAACCTCAGGGCCTCTGTTGATGCTGTTGAAGTATTTTTCAACTAAGCTTAAGGCTTCTTTTGTATTAACATCACCTGTAATCACCAAAATGGCATTGTTTGGACCATACCATTTTAAGAAGAAGTTTTTTAAATCCGTTGAATCGGCTTCGTTAAGGTCATCAACGTAACCAATGGTTTGCCAGCTGTATGGGTGACCATATGGGTAAATCATTTGATCTTGAACCTCTGGTAACATGCCATAGCCATCGCCATAACGTTGGTCTTTTTCGTTTTTAACCGTTTTACGTTGGTTTTCGAATTTCTTGTTGGTAAAGGCTGGTAATAAGAAGCCCATTCTATCCGCTTCTAACCATAAAGCCGTTTCCAACATATTGCTAGGAACCGTTTCGAAATAGTTAGTTCTATCGCGGTTAGTGGTACCATTCATGTCTCCACCTGCTCCTTGAACAATTTTAAAGTGCTCTTCGTCTGCAACGTTTTGAGAACCTTGGAACATCATGTGCTCAAAAAAGTGAGCAAAACCTGTACGTTTCATGGTTTCTCTGTTGGAACCTACGTGGTAAGTGACTTCAACGTGCACAATTGGGTCACTGTGGTCTTCACTGACAATCACAGTAAGGCCATTGGCCATTTTGTACTTTTCGTAAGGAATAACCAGTTTGCCTGGTTGAGCATCTACCTTTTTAATGAGGGTAGTTTGCGCCTGAATACTCTGAAAGCCGAGTAAGCCGATAGCAGACGCTAAGTAGAACAATTTTTTCATTGTATTGAATTGAGTTATTTTTTCGAATCGCAATTTATATGCCCCATTGCGTTTAGGGTAAAAATGTCGTCAAATTTAGATAAATTATAGACCAATCCGAAATCTTTCTAAGACTTTTTAAAATGCCAATTCTCTGTTGAAACTGTCTAAAACTTGTTCATTTTACCTGAGCAAGGATTGTATAATTTTGACTACACTTAATGCTATGCCTAAAATACTTGTTATTGACGACGAAAAACCAATCAGAGATGCCCTTCACAACATACTAACTGCAGAACAATATCAAGTAGATATTGTAGAAAATGGCAAAAAAGGCCTCGAAATGCTGGCTGAAAATGACTATGATGTGGTCTTGTGTGACATAAAAATGCCGGGCATGGATGGTCTTGAAGTCATGTCAAAGGCCAACCAAACTCAACCAGAAGTTCCTTTTATATTGATTTCAGGACATGGCACAATTGAAATTGCTGTTGAAGCAGTGCGAAAAGGTGCTTATGATTTTATTTCTAAGCCACCTGATTTAAATAGATTGCTCATTACCATTCGCAATGCGGTGGAGAAAAACAACTTGGTTATTGAAACCAAGGTCTTGAAGCGCAAGGTGTCAAAAACAAGAGACATCATTGGCGATACCCCAAGCATTTTAAAAATTAAAGATACCATTGAAAAGGTTGCTCCTACTGATGCCAGAGTCTTGATTACAGGAGAAAATGGTACTGGCAAGGAATTGGTAGCCCGTTGGATTCACGAAAAAAGCAACAGAGCGCATATGCCGCTTATTGAGGTGAATTGTGCAGCCATTCCTTCTGAATTAATAGAAAGTGAGTTATTTGGTCACGAAAAAGGGGCCTTTACCACAGCCATTAAACAACGCATTGGCAAGTTCGAACAAGCCAATGGTGGTACATTGTTTTTAGATGAGATTGGCGACATGAGTTTATCGGCTCAGGCCAAGGTTTTAAGGGTTATTCAAGAAGGTGTTTTACAAAGAGTTGGAGGCGATAAAGCCATTCAAGTGGATGTTAGGGTATTAGCGGCAACCAACAAAAACTTAGTGGAAGAAATCGAAAAGAACCAATTCAGAATGGACTTATACCACCGTTTAAGTGTTATCATGGTGCACGTGCCTACCTTAAATGAGCGTTTAGAAGATATTCCAATTATTGCAGAAAAATTCTTGAAAGAAATTTGTGAAGACAATGGCGTTAAAAAATCATTTGCACCAGGAGCTTTAGAGGAATTGAAAAACGTTAATTGGACTGGAAACATAAGAGAACTTAGAAATGTGATTGAGCGTTTAGTGATATTATCTGATGCTAAAATTACAGTTGAAGACGTGATTGCCTACAGCAACCCTTCTACCCCAGTGTCTAAAACGCAGAATGTGATGATTGATAAGTTCGATAAATTCCAAGACTTTAAAGATTATGCCGAGACCATTTTCTTAGAGGCTAAATTGAAAAAGAACAATTGGAATGTGGCTAAAACAGCTGTCGAAATTGACATTCAAAGAAGTCATTTATACAACAAAATCGATAAATACAGCTTAAAGCGTAATTAAGCATGATCGGCAAAGATTTGTCATTGGCTATTCGGCTTTTGAATGCTGGTGAATTGGTGGCCATTCCCACGGAAACCGTTTATGGTTTAGCCGCTAATGGACTTGATCCATTAAGTGTCTCCAAAATATTTGCGGCTAAAAACAGGCCTCATTTTGACCCCTTAATATTACATCTGGATTCAACGGAGCATCTTTTAGAATTGGTTGATGAAATGCCACATTACGCAGAGCAATTAGCTGAGCATTTTTGGCCAGGCCCACTTACATTGTTGTTGCCCAAGAGTCAATTAGTACCTGATATTGTTACGGCGGGAAGTCCATTAGTGGCTGTCAGAGTCCCCAATCACCCACTTACATTAGAATTGCTAAAAGCTTTAAGCTTCCCATTAGCAGCCCCGAGTGCCAATCCTTTTGGATACATTAGTCCAACCAGAGCCGAACATGTAGAGGCTCAACTAGGTGATAAAATATCGTATATTCTAGATGGAGGTCCTTCTGAAATTGGTTTAGAGAGCACAATTGTGGATTGTAGTGGAGACGAACCAGTGGTGAAGCGTTTAGGCGGCATCACTATAGATGCGCTAAGCAACTGCCTCGGATTTGTGCCTAAAGTAGACATTCAATCTCACAGTAATCCGAGTTCCCCTGGCTTACTGGATCAACACTACGCGCCCAGAAAACCACTTTACTTAGTGGAAGACATTGAAGCCTTTTGCCAAGCGCATTCAGGCAAGTCTATATTGTATTTGAGCTTTGGCGCTAACACATGTCCTGAAGGTGTATATGAAATGAATTTAAGCCCTGAGGGAGATTTAATTGAAGCCGCCAGTCATTTGTTTCATTATATGAGAGCACTAGATAGCCATTCAGGCGATTGCATTGTGGCTAAAAGGTTGCCAGATAATGGATTAGGCAAAGCCATCAACGATCGCTTATACAGAGCGGCTCACAAATAATTGTTTTAGAACTTACCCATACATTAGAACAAACTGAAATCACTTCTTTTATCCATATTATTTAATTACCTTTGCACCTTTATTTTAAAAAGCTAATTTCTTTAACTAATGAGTCAAGCAAAAGCAAGCAGCAACGAATCACAATTTGAAGTGTTTTCTAAAGTTGCACGTTACGATCACGAACAGATTTTAATTTGTCAAGACAATCACACTGGTTTAAAAGCCATCATTGCTATTCACAATACTGTTTTAGGCCCTGGTTTGGGCGGAACCCGTATGTGGAATTACGCCAATGAAACTGAAGCGATTAACGACGCCCTCAGATTGTCTAGAGGCATGACTTACAAAGCTTCAATTAGTGGATTGAACTTAGGCGGTGCAAAAGCGGTGATTATTGGTGATCCTGCAAAAGCAAAATCAGAACACTTAATGCGTAAATTTGGTCGTTTTGTTGAGAATTTAGGTGGTAAGTATGTAACAGCTGAAGACGTTGGAACCACTACCAAAGATATGGAGTACATCAAAATGGAAACCAACCATGTGGTAGGTTTACCTGAGATCATGGGTGGCGGTGGCGATCCTAGCCCAGTTACTGCCTATGGTGTATACATGGGTATCAAAGCGAGTGCTAAAAAAGCATGGGGCAATGATAACCTAGGTGGTAAGAAAATTGCTGTTCAAGGTGCTGGTAAAGTAGGTTTACATCTAATTGAATTATTGCATAAAGATGGTGCTCACATTACTGTAAGCGATATTTTTGAATCAGGTTTAAAAATCGCTTCAGATAAATATGGTGCTAATGTGGTAAAGCCAGAAGAGATTTTCTCTCAAGACGTTGACATCTTCTCTCCTTGTGCTTTAGGCGCTATCTTGAACGAAGCCAATATCAACCAATTAAAGTGTCAAATCGTGGCTGGTGCCGCCAATAACCAATTAGAAGATGAGAACATTCATGGCGACATGGTTAAAAAGAAAGGCATCTTATACGCACCAGACTTTTTAATCAATGCTGGTGGTTTGATTAACGTATACAGTGAGTACAATGGTTATGTGAGAGAAATTGCTTTTGCTCAAACAGAAAACATCTACAACACTGTGTTAAACATTTACGATAAATCTGATGCAGATAACATCAATACTCAGATCGCTGCGATTCAATTAGCTGAAAAGCGCATTCATGACACCATGATTTTACAATCTAAAATCTAAGGTATCACATCGATACAATTAAAAAGCCTCTGAATTTTCAGAGGCTTTTTTTATGGTAAATCATATTTGTTGAGCAATTTGACAAAGACTTCAAAATCTTTGGGATATGGCGCTTGAATGGTCATCTCCTTGCCTGCTATTGTATTGAAAGTGATTTGATAAGCGTGCAAGGCAAAACGGCTGATCAATGGTTTTTCAGCCTCCTCCGTTTTATGGACCTTTTTGATTTGAGACAAATACGCCAATTTGCCGCCGTATAATTCATCAGCTACCAAAGGTAAATTTTGGGATGCCGCATGAATTCTGATTTGATGCAATCTGCCTGTAAGTGGTTGACATTGCAACAATGTAAAATGCTTGAAAGCCTTAATGGTATTGAAAATGGTTGTTGATGGTTTGCCATGTTTCCTTGAAATATTGACCCTTCTTTTACTGTCTGTCAATAAAGGCAAGTCTACACAAAGTTCATTGAGTTCAACTGAGGCACTCACAATGGCGTGGTATTCTTTTTTAATGCTGCGTTGTTCAAATTGCTTGGCAATTGATTTGTAAGTGTCATCATCTTTGGCAATTAACATAACACCCGAAGTTTCACGGTCTATGCGATGACACAATTTGTAATCAGGATTAAGGTCCTTAACCATTGCCACTACAGAAGCTTGGCCTGAATCATGCCTTTCGTGCAAGGAAGCTAAATGAGCTGGTTTATTAATGGCAATAATATGCTCATCTTCAAACAGTATTAAATCCTTTAACTTACTCATATTTTTATTGACGCATGTCTAATTTGATTTGAGTCAAGACATGTTTGGTTTGTTGGGCAAAATCGCCTTTCATTAACCAATCGTAATAGCCAAAGTCTGTTCTGAAAACTTCCTTTACCGTTTTGCCTTTGTGTTTGCCAAAATTAAACACCACTTCTTTTTGTGCATTGTATACCAAACGACCAGCTAAGTCAGCTAAATTATTTTGCCCACTGAATTGGTGCAAATAGTCAATATTGGGTTCTAATTGCTCATACTTTTCTAGTTGAGATTGAATGATCTCCCAGGTGGCTTCTGTATCAGCCTTAGCACTGTGGGCATTGTTCAAATCTTTGTTGCAATAGAATTTATAAGCAGCTGTTAAATTTCTAGGCTCCATGGTGTGAAATATCTTCTGAGCATCAATGAATTTGCGCTTGCTGATATCGAACTCTACACCAGCTCTATAAAACTCTTCAACCAACATAGGAAAATCAAATTTGTTGCTATTGAAACCTGCAAAATCTGATTGTCCAATAAAGGCGATTAAATCATGAGCTTTATCTTTAAAGCTGGGTTCATTGGCCACATCGGCATCATATATATGGTGAACAGCTGAAGCCGCTTCAGGAATTGGTACACCCGGATTGAATCTTTGGTATAAATCAGTTCTTTCACCATTGGCTTGTATCTTGATCAAATAGATTTCAATTATTCTATCAAAGGCTGTGTTAATGCCTGTTGTTTCTAAGTCAAATACGATAAGGGGTTTATTGAGTTGTAATTTCATTTTAATAAGTCAGGTCTTCTGATTTTTGTTCTGTTTTCAGCTTCATTCAATTTCCATTCTTCAATGAGCTTAAAATTACCGGACAACAATACATCAGGTACTTTTAAACCTTTGAACTCGGAAGGTCTTGTGTATACTGGGGGGGCTAATAAGCCATCTTGAAAACTGTCGCTTAAGGCTGATTCTTCATTGCCCAAAACGCCAGGAATTAAACGCACTATACTATCGGTCATGATGGCTGCAGCTAATTCACCGCCAGTTAATACATAGTCTCCAATAGAGATCTCTTGAGTTACATACAAGGTTCTAATGCGTTCGTCTATGCCTTTGTAATGGCCGCACAAAATGATAATATTTTGCTTGAGCGACATGGCATTGGCCATTTGTTGGTTCCAGGTATGACCATCAGGTGTTGTATATATAATGTCGTCGTATTGGCGTTGCGCTTTTAAATCTTCAATAGCGTTGGCCAATGGCTCGCACATCAATACCATGCCTGCGCCTCCTCCGAAGGGGTAGTCATCTACTTGTCCGTATCGGTTAAGGGCATAGTCCCTTAAGTTGATTAAGTTGATTTCAGCCATGCCTTTGTCTTGTGCACGTTTGACCATAGAATGGTTCAATGGGCCATCCAATAAAGCTGGTTGAACGGTAATGATATCAATACGCATATTATAAATCTAATAAGCCTTCAGGTATAGTCATTTCAATGGTTTTAGCCTCATGGTCAACAGATACAATTAAGTCTTCGTGTAAAGGAATTAGAATGTCTTTATAGCCATGTCTGCATTCCAGTAATAGGTTATTGGGGTACTCTAAAATTTGAGTAATATCGTATTGTTCAGCATTGGCGTGGTTAATGAGTTTGTAGCCTACCAGTCCTTTGTTTTCTGTTTGTTCTTGGTCTACAAAATCTAAAATTTTACAATTGCATAAGGCCTCTGCTTGCTCAATACTAGATATGTCTTCTAGGGTAACTATGCCAGCTGGGGCATTGAATTGTTTGATTTTAAAGGGGACAAATTTATCTTGGATTTCTATGCAAAGAAATGCTTGAGGGATAAAGTCTTCCTCGAGTTGAATTTTCAATTGACCATTGAAGCCATGTGGCTTCAAAACAAAACCCACCTGTTGGGTGGGTCTTGAATGAATGTTGTTATTTAACATACAAAAGCGTATTAAGCTTCAGTATTTTCAGTTGTTTCAGGTGCATCAGCAGCTGCTTCAGTGTTTTCAACTGCAGCAGTTTCATCAGTTGCAACAGGTGTTTCACTGATTTCTTCAGTTGAAGCATTGGCATCAGCTTCAGCAGCGGCAAGTTTAGCAGCAATTGCAGCAGCTCTAGCTTCTTTAACTTTCGCTTCAGCTTCAAGTCTTTCAGAGGCTGATTTAGCTTTAGCAGTTGCTAATGTGTCTTTCTTAGACTGAATTTTAGCATCTTTGTCTGCTTGCCATTTTGCAAATTTAGCATCAGCTTCTTCCAATGAGAAGGCACCTTTGTTAACGCCACCATGTAAGTGGTGTAACATCATAGCACCTTTGTAAGATAGAATAGCACGAACGGTATCCGTAGGGATAGCACCGTTGTCTAACCATTTCACTGCTTTTTGAAGATCTAAGTTGATTGTTGCAGGATTGGAATTAGGGTTGTAATCACCAATTCTTTCAATAAATCTACCATCTCTCGGAGCACGTGAATCTGCCGCCACAATGTAGTAGTAGGCTCTTTTTTTGCGTCCTTGACGCTGTAATCTTAATTTAGTTGACATAACTTTTTACTGTTAAATCGCAAGTTCTCCATTTCTTGCGGGGTGCAAATGTACAACGAATCCTTATAAAAAGCAAGGGCTTAGCTTGTTTTTGTGGCCAAGGCCAATAATAAGGCTTGTAAAATGAGGCTATCTCGTTTAAAATCACCGAATTGATATTAGGTTTCAAGCAATTTATCAACAACGGTTTTTTGGGTGTTTTTTTAAATTACTTTTGTGCTTCAAACGGATTTAAATTGGAAAATTTCATTGTATCGGCAAGAAAATACAGACCCTCTGTATTTGATGATGTGGTTGGTCAAAGACACGTCACTGATACCCTATTGAATGAAATTAACAGTAATCATTTAGCCCAATCATTTTTATTCACTGGTCCTAGAGGTGTTGGTAAAACTACCTGTGCTCGAATTCTGGCTAAAGTGATCAATCAAAAAGAAGGTGATCAAGTGGATCAAGATTATGCCTTTAATATCTTTGAGATGGATGCTGCTAGTAATAATTCAGTCGAAGACATTCGCCACCTAAATGAGCAAGTCCGCATTCCCCCTCAAGTTGGCAACTACAAGGTTTATATCATAGACGAGGTACACATGTTGTCTTCAGCGGCTTTTAATGCTTTTTTAAAAACATTAGAAGAACCGCCAAAATATGCCATCTTTATTTTAGCGACTACTGAAAAACACAAGATACTACCAACCATCTTATCCAGATGTCAGATCTTTAATTTCAAACGCATTCAAATTAAAGACATGGTGGAGCATTTGCAAAGCATTGCCGCCAAGGAGCATGTTGAAGCTGAGCAAGAAGCCCTTCACTTAATTGCAGAAAAGGCGGATGGCGGATTGAGAGATTGTTTGTCTTTGTTTGACCAAATGGTGTCTTATTGCAACGGCAAAATTACTTATGATAAAGCCGTTGAAAATCTAAATATCTTAGATAGAGATTATTATTTCAAGATCACCCAATCCATATTAAATCAAAGTATTTCTGAGGTTTTGGTCTATTTTGATGAAGTCTTAAACAAAGGTTTTGATGGACAATTGTTCTTAAATGGATTAAGCGAACACTTTAGAAACCTAATGGTATGTAAAGACAAAGCAACTGCCCATTTGTTAGATGTTGGCGAAGCTCACAAGTCTAAATACGAAGCCCAAAGCCAAAGCTGTGATTTAAGTTTTTTATTAAATGCACTGAACATCAACAATCAGTTTGATGTTGACTACAAAAACTCTAAAAATCCTAGGTTACACATAGAGCTTGCCCTCATGAAACTGTGTCACATCAGAAGTCAAATTAATGCGGCGGTAACCCTTGAGGAATTAAAAAAAAAAGTGATGAGTATTTAAGGCAAAAACAACAACAGCCCGCCAAATCTCCTGTTTTACCTGTTCACGCCATTAAACCTCCAGACCTAGCCAGTCAAGATTTAAAATTGCCTAAAATCCCTAAAAGGCAAACAGGGCAACCCATACAAATTCAAAGTGCAGAAATACTAGAAGCTTCAGAAGATATCCCTGAGGTATTACAAGTTGAACAAATTATTCCTGACCTTGTGACTAAACTTGAGCCAGAAACCACTCCTGCTATACCTTTGAACATTGAGTCACTCAAGCAGGCATTCTCTGATTTCGCTGCTAAACAAAAACTCTCATTGGTGGCATTGATCAAGCTATTAGATCCGATTATTCAAGGTCAAGACATCGTGGTTAAAATGAGTAAGCAACAAGAAGAATTGATTGGAGAAACCAAGATAGAATGGCAAGCCTATATTAGACAATACTTCAGACAAAATCAATTGCAATTGTTGTTTCAAATAGATGAAACCCAAGAATTAACTACAATGGCCTATACCCCATCTGAACAATATGTCGAATTAGCGAATGAATCAGATGCCTTTAGAGATTTGGTCAATCAATTCAAACTCAAAATCAAACACAGTTGAGGCCTCCTCTTAACATAGCGGTCTTAAGTTTTTTTATACTGCTGAATACGCTGTTGCATTTACCATTTTTAAGCTTACCTCCCTGTGGAGACCATGTTTGGCGTCAATGCAATACCATGGCCATGAGTAGAAATATGTACGAAGGCGATGGCAGTTTAATGGCACCGAGTATTGATAGACGCAATGCCACAAATGGGATAACAGGTTCTCATTTTCCATTGTATGAGTGGGGCTTAGCTCAATGGTCAAAGCTGACTGGTTTCAATGATCAATCTGCCAGAACTTATGCTTTGGCGATATTTAGTGTGGCAATGTTGCTAATGTACAGCATTTTGTTGTTTTTGGGTATTGATTGGATTCAGTCAGTTTTGGGCGCTTTGTTATTGCTCACTATACCACAATTTTATTATGACAGCATTAATGCCATGCCTGATAACTTAGCCTTGTGCTTCGCTTTGTTGGCATGGAGAGCTCAATTAGCGATGACTGAGCAAAAAACATCATTTTTATGGGTTTTATTGGCCAGTTTAAGTGCTTTATTATGTGGTTTAATTAAGCCTCAATTTTTAATTATACCTATGTCAAATTGGTGGTTAATTGCGAATAAGCGATCAATTGTTTTTTTTCTACACCCTGCCCTTTTTGTGTTATTAGGTGTTGGCGTATGGTATTGGCATGCAGATCAACTCACTCAAGTCAATAATCTTAAAGAATTTGGTTTGTGGATTAAACCCATTGGCTTTGCTGCAATCCTCAAGACTGTTTTTAAAAATATAGTTTCAGATTGGCCTGAGTTGTTACTCGGATGGCCATTGTTTATTACCTTCATTTCGTTGGCTTTTGGCATCAAACACAAGCCTTATTATTTAAAGCAAACCATCAAATGGCAAATGCTTGGATTTGCATTGTTTTATGCCTTGGCAATAGAACGCATGCACGATCATAGTTATTATTTTATGGCCATTTTACCCGTGATGTTATTGTTGGTGGTTACTTTATTGCAAAACACCAATAAACCATTATTGTATTTGAGCATTTTATGCCTTTCAAATGGTATTTGGGCTTATTATAGAATTGTCCCTAACAGATGGCAGGCCCCTCATTTGGATATACCAATGGCTTTTGCTGATCGTGCTCAAAGAGATACGCTCACCCAGTATTTAAACCACAGTGAACATTGTTTGGTGGGCCCAGATGTTTCTGGTTGTGTATGGTTTTATTTTACGCATACCAAAGGCTTTTCATTTGAACACGCAGAGGAATTATTTGAAAACAAAGGCAATGGTACTTGGAAAAGAGATATGAATGCTTTTGGTATTGATTATTTATTAATTGATACATCTGCTCATACCAAGCGCTACCTTTTGGATCATATTCCGAACAAACGACTTCTTAAAACAGTATCTGGCTTATCAGTTTGGAAAATTGAACACCCCTAAGAAACTGTTTGTAAACTGTAAGCCAATCCCGGTCAATTTAACTTAAATTCGCATAAATTTAATTGGATTTGTCTATACAAGTAGAACACCTCAGCAAGTTGTACAAACAACAAAAAGCCATTGATGATTTGAATTTCAATATCAATAGTGGCGAAATTGTTGGATTCTTGGGGCCTAATGGCGCAGGAAAAACCACTACAATGAAAATTCTCACAGGGTATATTCCACCTAGTTCTGGTAAAGCTTTTGTCAACGGACTCGATGTGGAGGAAAATGCCATTGAAGTCAGAAAATTGATTGGCTATTTGCCTGAGCACAATCCCTTGTATACAGATATGTATGTAAAAGAATACTTGGAATTTGTAGCGTCGATTTATAAACTCTCAAACCGCAAACATAGGGTTGATGACATGATAGAATTAACAGGTCTTACTTTGGAACGCCATAAAAAAATAGGGCAATTGTCTAAGGGTTACAGACAACGTGTTGGTTTGGCTCAAGCCATTATACACAATCCTAAAGTATTGATTTTAGATGAACCAACAAGTGGACTTGATCCCAATCAAATTGCTGAAATTCGAAATTTGATCACCAATATTGGCAAAGAAAAAACAGTGCTATTGTCTACCCATATCATGCAAGAAGTGGAGGCTATGTGCACACGTGTTATGATCATCAATAAGGGTGTGATTGTGGCCAATGGTCAACCCAGTGAATTGAAGCACATGTTTGGCGCTAGTCAAGCTGTTCAATTTACATTTAATAAAGCTTTGTCACCAACCCAAATCAATGCATTAGCATTAAAAGGCAAAGTAAGTCATTTACAAGATTTCACCTACTTGGTTCAAGTAAGCACTGAAATTGAAGGGCTTAAATCTGAAGTGTTCAAATTTGCTGTTGAGCAAGATCTCATTTTAACTGAAATTAAATTGATAGAACAAACACTCGAAGAAGTATTTAAAACTGTAACCAAATAAAACCATGTGGAGTATACTTGTTAAAGAATTAAGAGGTTTTTTAAGTTCACTCATAGCCATTATTGTAATCGTAGTGTTCTTGATTGCGAATGGCCTATTCTTATGGATATTTAAAGAAACCAATTTGTTAGACAATGGCTATGCAAACATGGATCCTTTGTTTGATTTGGCCCCAATCATTTTTATCTTTTTGATTTCAGCTATTACGATGAGGTCATTCAGTGAAGAAAAAAAGACTGGCACATTTGAAACTTTGAGCACTAAACCCGTTACTGATTTGGAAATCATAATGGGTAAATATTTGGCTGGCCTGCTCATTGTTGTGTTTTCCATTTTGCCAACCCTCACCTATTACTACACCATCCATACATTAGCTGTTCCAGCAGGCAATATTGATACTGGTGCAATATGGGGCAGTTATATTGGTTTGATTTTATTAAGTGCAGCCTATATTGCCATTGGGTTATTCGCCAGTGTGATCACAGACAACCAAATAGTATCTTTCATAGTCAGCATGTTTTTATGCTTCTTTTTCTACACGGCTTTTGACTATTTGGGCGCCTTTAATGTGATCAAGGACAACAATTTTTTCATTGAATGGATGGGCATTGACTATCATTATCGCAACATTAGCAAAGGTGTTATTGATACCAGAGACATCGTCTATTTTATATCTTTCATTACCCTCTTTATTTGGTTAACTAAAATTATTTTTAACAGTCGCAAATGGTAAACAACAAGCCCAACAAAAGAAGTGTAAAGCAACAATCCTTTATTGAATTAGCCTTGTTGCTATTGGTCATTATTGTGGCCAATGTGCTAGCCAGTCAATACTATAAGAAATTTGATTTAACTAAAGAAAAGCGCTATACATTATCTAATACGTCTGTTCAACTGGCTAAAAAAGTCAACGACAGATTATTCTTTAAAGTATACTTAGAAGGCGATAATTTATCTTCTAAATTCAAGCGCTTAAGAACAGCTACTTTAGACATGTTGACTGAATTCAGAGACATGAGTGGCAATAAAATCGACTTTGAATTTGTGAATGTTTTTAAAGACAAAGACGACAAAGAAAAAGCAGAGATCATCAAACAACTCAATAATAAAGGCATTCAATATTACAATGACATTGAGATTGGCGCAGATCAACAAAAGCGCAATTTAATATTGCCAGCAGCTGAGGTATCTTATGGTTCTAACAAAGAATATGTGGTGAATCTTTTGAATACTGAAATGGGGAGAGCCGAAGAAACTGCCATCAACAAATCCATTGAAGGCTTGGAATACGAGATCGCCAACGCCATTCGAAAATGCATCAATCAAAAGCCTAAGAAAATTGCTTTTTTATTTGGGCATGGTGAAGCTGAGGCTGCCCAAACAGATGGCTTATTGTCATCATTGAGTGAGAATTACAGCATAGACAGAGTGTTCTTTAATTTAGCTGATGAAAATTATTTGAAGCAATTCATCTACTTAACAGAGACGACTCAAGACTATGATTCTTTGGGTAAGATGATTGTTAGTAAATCATTAGATTTATTAAAAATGTACGACGGTGTAGTGATTGTAAAACCCACAATTCCTTACCAAAAAGATGAAGCGTATATATTAGATCAATACATTATGAATGGTGGTAAAACCATTTGGATGGTTGATCCAATTCAAGCTGAACACGATAGTCTTCGCAGGCAAACCAAAGCTTTTTTCCCGGATTACAATAATGAGTATTTAAGAACCATGTTATTCAATTATGGGGTTAGATTAAATTCTAATCTCTTAATGGATTTGCAGTGTAATAACATTGTTTTAAACGACCCTAGCAGACCTGGGCAAATGGTGCCGTTTCCATGGGTATACTACCCTGTTTTCGCTTTTAAAGGTCAGGAGCATCCAATTATCAAAAATTTAGAAGTGGTTTGGGGCCGTTATACAGGCACACTTAAACCTATAGCCCGCAAGCAATTAAAAGTCACTAATTTGTTATTGAGTTCTGATAAGACCAAAATGCAAGATGCACCTGCATTTGTTGATTTGGGCATAGTGGCTAATACGTTTAACCGCTCCTATTTAGAGTCTTTTAAGTCAGGCAATCAAGTGGTTGGCGTCTTGTTAGAAGGTGAATTCAAATCCAATTTCAGACGTCCTGATAAACAATATGAATTTCCTGTCAAGGGGTCTGTTAACAATAGTATGATTGTTATAGCAGACGGTGATATCGGATTGAATTATGTCAAACGCAGTACTGGCGAAGTCTACCCTCTAGGTTTTGATAGAGAAACTGGTCGTCAATTTGCCAATAAAAAATTCTTATTGAATTGTTTTGATTACCTCTTTGATGAGAGTGGCTTAATTGATATTCGCACAAAAGAAATACAGTTAAGGCTTTTGGATAAAGCAAGAATTAACAATCCTAAAACCGATTCTGAATGGTTAAGCGAAAAACAGTATTGGCAATTGTTCAACACGCTAATGCCTGTTTTATTGGTGTTGGTATTTGGTGTAAGCAATGCTTGGTTCCGCAAACGCAAGTACACTAAATCTTAAGTTGTATAGAAAATAAGGCAATCCAATCGAAGATTGCACAATTATTTATCGGTTTTAGTTGCCTTTTAAATAGGTTTGCATTTTGCGAAACATATTTTGAATCAAAATCAACCTAATTACCCACTCGCCGAAAGACTATCATGGATCTCGGAATCAGAGACCATAGCAATGGCCAAACTCGGTAGAACCCTTAAAGCTGAGGGCAAAGACGTGATCAGTTTAAGTTTTGGGGAACCAGATTTCTTTACACCTGAACACATCAAACAAGCGGCCATTGATGCCATCCATCAAAATTTCACTTTTTATACGCCAGTTGCTGGTATTCCTGATTTAAAGGAAGCCATTGTTCAGAAGTTTCAAAGAGAGAATCAATTAACTTACCAAACTGATCAGATTGTTGTGAGTACTGGCGCTAAAAATGCCATAATGAATACTGTTTTGTCTTTGGTAAATCCTGGTGATGAGGTCATTATCCCAAGACCTTTCTGGGTAAGCTATGCAGACATGGTTCAATTTGCTCAAGGTGTACCTGTTTACATTGATACCACAGTTGAATCAGACTATAAAATCACTGCAGAGCAACTTGAAAAGGCCATTAGCCCTAAAAGCAAATTGTTCATGTTTAGCAGCCCTAATAATCCAAGTGGCATGATTTATTCATTCGACGAGTTAAAGGCTTTGGCGGAAGTGTTTGAGCGTCATCCTGAGATTTTTATCATTAGTGATGAGATTTATGAGCATATTAATTTTGAAGGCAAACACCATAGCATTGCTGGATTCGGCAGTTTAATCAACCGAACAATTACAGTGAATGGCGTCTCTAAAGCCTTTTCAATGACCGGTTGGCGCATTGGTTATATTGGAGCGCCAAAAGCCATTGCTTTTGCATGCGAAAAGCTCCAAAGTCAGTTCACCAGTGGAACCAATGCCATTGCTCAAAAAGCAGCTATTGCAGCATTAAATGGTGATCTTACGCCTACTTATCAAATGCGCGATGCCTTTAAAAAACGAAGAGATATTTGTTATGAGCGCTTAAAAGCCGTCCCTGGCATCAAATTGAGTTTACCGCCTGGTGCCTTTTATTTGTTTCCAGACATCAGTGCTTATTTTGGAAAACAATATCAAGGTCATGTTATTCATAATTCTCAAGACCTTTGTATGTTTTTATTGAATCAAGTGTATTTAGTGACTGTTGCAGGTTCAGCTTTTGGAAACGATAATTGTATTAGATTATCATATGCTACAAGCGAGGAAAATCTTATCAAAGCCATGGATAGAATTAAAGAAGGTTTAAGTTTGTTATCATAATTATGCACGCTTTATTAGATCAGTTTAAAAACAAAAAAGTACTAATTGTAGGCGATGTTATGGTTGACGCCTACATCATCGGAAAAGTGGATAGAGTATCACCTGAAGCGCCTGTTCCTGTTGTTAACATTGAACAAAGAGATATGCGTTTAGGCGGTGCGGCCAATGTTGCGGTAAACATTCAAGCTTTACAAGCTACGCCTATTTTGTGCTCCGTGATTGGTCAAGATCAAGAAGGCGAAGAATTAATGCAATTATTAGCTAAACAAGGGATGACAAGTTCTGCCATTGTAAGATCGACCACCAGAAAAACCACTACTAAAACCCGCGTAATCAGCAATAAACATCAATTGTTGAGATTGGATCATGAGCAAACCCACGATGTGCTTGAACAAGAAAATTTGGCTTTAATTGAAGCCTTTTCTCTACATATTAACGATTGTGATGTGGTCATTTTAGAAGATTACAACAAAGGAGTATTGACTCAAAACAACATTCCAGTTTTGATTGATATTGCCTTAAAAGCCAATAAACCAATTGCAGTAGATCCGAAGAAAAACAATTTCTTGTTGTATCAAAATGTGACTCTATTTAAGCCCAATTTGAAAGAATTAAAAGAGGGTTTGAACAGCGATTTGAATCTCAAAGATAAAGCCAATTTACAAACTTTAGTGATGGCACTTCATCAAACGTTGGGCAATAAAATGACTATGGTGACATTAAGTGAGGATGGTCTTATGGTTACTGATCATTCTCACTTTGAATTCATTCCTGCTCATATTCGCAACATTGCAGATGTAAGTGGCGCTGGTGACACTGTCATCAGTGTTGCCGCTTTGTGTTTAGCCTGTGACATAAACATGAAAACCATGGCAGAACTCTCTAATTTAGCAGGCGGTTTGGTTTGCGAAGAAAGCGGTGTAGTACCAGTCAATTTAAGCAAATTGGCCAATGAGTCTCAGTATTTATTATAAGTTTTTACAGTTTGATAAATGACATTGTATCCTGGTTTGAAAGCTAGAATACAATATTCTCGACCCCTATTTAGTATTTGAATACCATTTAACTGTATTCAAAATTTAGGCAATGATTGGTTTATGGTTTATAAGCACTTTCTTGAAGAATGCTCTGCGAATTGCTGTTCAACATTAAAGTTTTCAAGTCAATATCTGGATGCTCATTCATGTATTTTCTAACAGCCATCCAACCAATGTATTTACCAATCATAGCAGGCGCTTGTTCAGGCACTCCACTCAAAACCGTTCTAGGTCCTTCCTTTAACAATTTTTCATATTGTCTTTTATTGGTGCTGTA
>JAURIG010000229.1 GCA_030832905.1 Bacteroidota bacterium | reverse complement strand
TAATACAAAAACTAAATACAAAGTTGAACTAACTGATAATTGCTCAGATAAAGCTATTGACTCCGTTGAAATTGATGTGCTTGGCCCGATCGTTATTTCAGGGTTAAGAGATACCACTATTTGTAATGGTATGAAGGTGCCACTAATCCCTGTAGTTACAGGCGGCAAATCAAGTGATTATAATTATACATGGAATTTAGGCTTGCCTGCAGTTGCAAATCAATTAGTGAATCCTACAGGTAATACCAAATACCAAGTTATTGTCAGAGATGGTTGTACTGTTTTAGGTGATACAGCCTATGCTCAAGTGGATGTTCGAGGTGTTTTAAGGCCTAAGATTGATTGTAATGACACTTTTATTTGCTTTAATAATAATTCCAAAGCGGCTACTTTGTCAGGATATTGATTTGCTAAATTATTTTTTTCGCCAATGTCATCTTTCAAATTGTATAACTGTGGAATAGCTGCGTTACCAGTTTCAATATTGGTGGCACCTGACATGGCTTTCCCATTGGAAGGCGCTATGTATTTCCAGTCA
>JAURIG010000228.1 GCA_030832905.1 Bacteroidota bacterium | reverse complement strand
AATAATTGCACATTTTACGGAAATCAGTAAATAATCGACAACCGTTTCGTTAAAATTTACTAAATGACAGATTTTTTAACTGTTTGCCCAGTTGCCTTTATCGTTCTGATTGAACTGCCATGGGGCTCCATTATTTTCCATGTTTGTGAACATACCATTCAACTCACTTGGCGCCGCACTCTGTTCCATCACCTTATATTGTCGCATCTGATAGATAATATCGACTGGATTGATATTCACAGGACAAGCTTCAGCACATGCATTGCAAGTGGTGCAAGCCCATAATTCCTCAGCACTGATATAGCTATGCAAATCTTTGCCATCTTCTACTCTTCCCTCAATTGGGGTACCTGCCTTCTTCGCAGCATCCATTGCTTTTCCAACCTCCTCAAGCCTGTCTCTTGTATCCATCATCACTTTTCGTGGACTAAGTAACTTGCCAGTGATGTTTGCAGGACAAACACTTGAACATCTTCCGCACTCAGTGCAGGTATATGCATCCATCAAGTTTTTCCAAGTTAAATCTTGTACATCTTTCA
>JAURIG010000227.1 GCA_030832905.1 Bacteroidota bacterium | reverse complement strand
CGCCGAGAAAATTGTTAAGACGGTGAAGAGCACCGGAGCCGTAGTAAACGGACCCATTCCTTTGCCTACCAACAAGCGCATCTACACCGTACTGCGCAGCCCGCACGTCAACAAAAAGGCGCGTGAGCAATTCGAGTTGTCAAGCTACAAGCGTTTGCTTGACATCTACTCGTCTTCAAGTAAAACCATCGACGCGCTGATGAAGCTTGAGCTTCCCAGCGGTGTTGAGGTCGAAATCAAAGTGTAATAACCCCTAGAATTCCTGAAAATGCCTGGATTAATTGGCAAAAAAATCGGAATGACCAGCATCTTCGACGGTGACGGGAAGAATTTCCCGTGCACCGTTATTGAGCTTGGCCCCTGCGTGGTGACCCAGCTCAAGACGAACGATGTCGATGGTTACGAAGCCGTGCAGATCGGCTTTGGCGAAAAGAAGAACGCCATCGCACCTGCCTCCGGCCACGCTGCAAAGGCAAACACCTCTGCTAAAGCGAAATATGTTGAATTCCGCGAGTTCGGTTCTGAAGTGGCATTGGGTGA
>JAURIG010000226.1 GCA_030832905.1 Bacteroidota bacterium | reverse complement strand
GCAGTGATCGCATGCTAATGCTCGTGCGGCAACTGATCGATCATTTTGACCATGTTGTGATTGACTCTCCCCCCATTCTCGGTTTGGCCGATGCCCCGCTGTTAGCACGGGCTGTTGAAGGGTGCGTATTCGTCGCCGAGGCGGAAGGCGTTGCTGTTCGCGGCATAAAGGCTTCTTTGGGTCGTTTGCAGTCGGTACATGCACATGTATTAGGTGTGGTACTTACAAAGTTGAGGCACAAGCAAGCTGGATACGGCTATGGTTATGGCTATGGTTATGGCTATGGGCACTCGACAGAGTAAAATGGGTATCAATGATGTTCCAAGGGGCGTAGCTAGTGAACTAGCTTGATCAGTACGGTGATGATAAAACGCATTTTCGATTTTGTTTTGGCATTGACTGCACTACTTCTCACGGCTCCCATTTTCTTGGCTATTTCAGTTTTAATAGCTTGGAAACTCGGTAGGCCAGTACTATTTATCCAAAAGCGCCCAGGACTTGGTGGTCAACCATTTTCTATGAAAAAGTTCAGGACGATGAC
>JAURIG010000225.1 GCA_030832905.1 Bacteroidota bacterium | reverse complement strand
CGATCTTTGAATGCAGCGCTGCAAGTAAAGATCCTCGCACGCCACGTTCTTCAGGGTTTCTACCTTGAGGCAAGGTCCGCAATGCAAGTGTCATTGGAGCGCCAAGGACTAAGCCAATTGGTGCAACCATTCCAAGAACCATGTGCGACATCATGTGATATGAAAATGAAAACTGCGCGTACAAACCTAAGCCGCCGCTCGTTGCAAAATCCGTTGCTGTAATTCCTAATGCAAATGCAACTGTTCGCCCTACTGGCCATTTGTCGCCACGTTTCGTTAGCACCACTACGCCTTTAACGTATAGCGCAACCATTAACGTCAAGATTCCAATCATTAATGCATCTGGTTCATAACTAAACAAAATTCGACCCCATGTGGGTTCAGCAGGAGTAGAAATTCCTGCAATGGCTAATGCTGGATCAAACTTGGCTGGTTCTGGTCTTGATGGTGCCTGACTTGAAGATAACCATGCACCCATTGCAACGGTTGCAACCATTATCAAGCTCTCTGCAATGATTAAGCGCGCAAAGCCTTTCCAATTAAT
>JAURIG010000224.1 GCA_030832905.1 Bacteroidota bacterium | reverse complement strand
CTTTATCTAAAAAGTTTGGTTACAAGTCTGTAATGCAAACTCCTAAGTTGGAAAAAATTTGCATCAACCGTGGTGTAAATGGCGCAGTTAATGACAAGAAATTAGTGGACATCGCTTTAGATGAGTTAACCACAATTACTGGTCAAAAAGCAGTTCCAACGATGTCTAAAAAAGATATTTCAAACTTCAAGTTGCGTAAGGGTATGCCAATTGGCGCTCGTGTAACTTTAAGAGGTGTAAGAATGTATGAATTTTTAGATCGTCTAGTATCTGTTGCGTTACCACGTGTGCGTGACTTTAAAGGAATTAGTGATAAGGCTTTTGATGGCCGCGGTAACTACACATTGGGTGTTACTGAACAAATCATTTTCCCAGAAATTGATATTGATAAAGTAAATAAAATTACTGGATTGGATATCACTTTCGTAACATCTGCACAATCAAATGAAGAAGCATACGAATTATTAAAAGAATTAGGTATGCCATTTAAAAGCAACAAAAAAGAAAATAACTAATTAATAAAATAGAATTATGGCAAGAGTAT
>JAURIG010000223.1 GCA_030832905.1 Bacteroidota bacterium | reverse complement strand
TATCCTGAGCACTGGTTGAAGATCTATTTGGGACCCTATTACTATTTTAAAACGCCTGAAGACAATTTGTTAAGATGAAGATTGCCAAAACAAATAGCTCATTGTTTTATAGCATAGGATTATGCTTGTTAATGGGAATTGTTTTGATGTCGGAATCTAGAGCTCAACAAACTTTAGTTTGCCCTAAAAATATTGATTTTGAATTAGGTAACCTAAGCATTTGGAAGCCATTTACTGGCTCATGTTGTCCGATTGTTGCCAATACAGCGGGTGCAGTAACTGGAAGGCATACCATTGTAACTGGCGCAGGAACAGATCCATTTGGTGGATTCCCGGTTGTGCCTGCTGGTGGGGGATTGTATGCGCTCAAATTAGGGAATAGTGGGACTGGTGCACAAGCTGAAAAAGCTAGGTATCATGTAAGGATTCCATCAGGAGTTAATAATTACAGTTTGATTTATAGATATGCAGTAGTGTTTCAAGATCCAGGTCATACAACAGCTCAGCAGCCCCGATTTGAAGTTAAAACCTTTGACTCGGCTACCA
>JAURIG010000222.1 GCA_030832905.1 Bacteroidota bacterium | reverse complement strand
CGGCTTGAGCCGAACTCACCGCAAACAAAGCGGCGGCAGCCAGCATCGTGAATTTGGAGGGCGTAATCATCTGAGGAAGTATTAGGGAGCACAGGGGAGCGCTGACAACAAAGAAAGCGTTCCGCCTGGCCCTTCGCGCAACCCTGGGTGGATCTGTCAAGCCGACCGTGCTCAACCCTGCCTGAGGCAATTGGTTCCTGCGCCGCATCTACACCCCCGGGAAGCCATAAAGGTCTCCCAACCGGGTGCAGACGGAAGAGGGTGCGCCCGACTGGGTTCGAACCAGTGACCGACGGATTAGAAATCCGTTGCTCTATCCAGCTGAGCTACGGGCGCGCCTGAAGACTGTTCTCACCTTTGTTGAGGCATCCCGCAAGCGCTAACAAGCGCTTCGCAAGCCGCGCTCTTCTGGCTCCGAGAGGCCACAGGCTGGACCGTGAGCACAATGTGTACCTTTTAGCTGACGTCTCGAGGCACAGGCAGTTGTCCACAGATGAAAAAAAATGCCCACTCGTTAAAAAGGTCTTCGCGGCTTTGCGTGTCCCTT
>JAURIG010000221.1 GCA_030832905.1 Bacteroidota bacterium | reverse complement strand
TATTCCGATTTGTGTGTATTGTAGGTTGATTTAGGTTCCAAAGCTAAAGGCATAATTCCGGAATTTCCATTCAAATCAACCGTCATGCGTTGCAGTAACATGCTTTTAGAAGCATTTCCGGGTACCACTCTAGACGGAAAATTACTCGACAAGTCTGATTTTATCGGGGTTACATTTACCAATCCATAATAACTGCTCTCAACTGTTCTAAAGTCAGGTTCAAAATTACCATCATGACAACCAGAATTTGCACAGGTAGGCTTTAATATGTCTTTATGAATTGAGAAAATCGAATACGGATCGTATTGATTCGTATCTATTATGTTGGTATCGTTTGAGTTGGAGTCAAAAGGATTTGTAGGTAAAGTTTCTTTCGAACAAGAAAGAAATTGCATACAAACAAAAAGTGTTGATATGGAATTAACTAATTTTTTCACACGCGCATGAATTGACTCATCGCTGAAGGGTCAATATATCCTGCATTCATCACATCATCGTACACTCCAAATATATCCGCGATTGTTGGTACTAAATCAGTTAAACGTCCAA
>JAURIG010000220.1 GCA_030832905.1 Bacteroidota bacterium | reverse complement strand
AAATTATCTGTAGCTGATAAAATTACTGAGCAAATTGGTGTAATTGGTGAAAAGCTTGACCTGTCAAACTACGCAGTAGTGAAGGCAGAAAGAGTTGTTGCATATAATCACCCTGGAAATCGTTTGGCTACTTTAGTTGGTTTTAATTCAAATTCAGAAGCAGTAAAAGAGGCAGGACGTCAAGTTGCAATGCAAGTAGCAGCAATGGATCCTATCGCTATTACTAAAGATGGTGTTGACGCCAAAACAATTGAAAGAGAATTAGAAGTAGGAAAAGATCTTGCAATTCAAGAAGGAAAGCCTGCTGAAATGGCTGAGAAAATTGCTCAAGGAAGATTGAATAAGTTCTTTCAAGAAAACACGTTGTTGAGCCAACAATTCATCAGCGACAATAAATTAACGGTTGAACAATTCCTTACGAATTCAGAAAAAGGATTAACCGTTACAGAATTCAAAAGATTTTCTTTAAGTTAAGAAACGTTCATTTAAAAAAGCTATCGAGAGATAGCTTTTTTTTTTACCCAAATGTCAATAAAGAAATTACATTTGT
>JAURIG010000021.1 GCA_030832905.1 Bacteroidota bacterium | reverse complement strand
CAATAGATCAAACTCAATGCTTTCCAATTCTGGATTTAAAAAACTATTGCAAGAACAACCCTTTGCTCTACCAAAGATTTGAAAACGGCATTTGTATTTTACAACAAGCCATGAGCACTCAAGCCTTTAAAACCTTTATAATAGATGTAGAACACTATGAATTTAAAACTCAAAACCTTTTTGAAGATGGTGCAGACTAAACCCAATACAGTTGCCTAAATAAGTGTTTACTTTAACCGTTTAATACCCTCAAAATGTCTAAATTAAAATTAATCAATAGTCTTGAAAACTACCAAAGTGCCTACCAACACAGCATCAAGAACCCTGAAAGTTTTTGGGATGAAATTGCTCAATCGTTTACTTGGCAAAAACCATACAGCCAAGTACTTAGATGGAACTTTGAAACCCCAAGCATTGAATGGTTTTACGACGGCGAACTCAATATTACAGAAAACTGTTTAGACAGACATTTGGCAAGTAAGGGCGATCAAATTGCCTTTGTGTTTGAGCCCAATGATCCAAAATCTGAAGGCAAGTCTTATACCTACAAAGCATTGCATCAAGCAGTTCAAAACATGGCACAAGTGCTCTTGAATCAAGGCGTTCAAAAAGGCGATAGGGTTTGTATTTACATGGGCATGGTCCCTGAATTGGCTATTGCTTTATTGGCCTGTGCGCGAATAGGTGCTATTCATTCGGTCATATTTGGCGGCTTCAGTGCGCAAGCCATCAGTGACAGGCTCATTGATGCCTCAGCTGAGTTCATTATAACTCAAGATGGTGCCTTTAGAGGCAACAAAACCATTCCACTAAAGCCTGTAATTGATGAAGCTTTGTTGCAATGTCCTTTTGTTAAAAAAGTAATGGTCTTAGGGCACGCCAATAATCCTATTAGCATGCACAAAGACAGAGATGCTTGGCTTGAATCAGAACTACTAGCAGTGGGCAATGCAGAAGTTAAACCGGTTAGCATGCAAGCAGAAGACCCTTTATTCATATTGTATACTTCTGGCAGCACAGGCAAACCTAAAGGCGTAGTGCATACTTGTGGTGGCTACATGGTATGGGCGCAATACACTTTCGAGCAAGTCTTTCAATACCAAGACAATGAATTACATTTTTGCACCGCCGATATTGGTTGGATTACTGGCCATAGTTACATTGTGTATGGACCATTGTTAGCGGGGGCTAAGAGTCTTTTATTTGAAGGCATACCTACCTATCCTGAAGCAGATCGTTTTTGGGAAATTGTAGACAAACACCAAGTAGATATTCTCTATACTGCGCCCACTGCAATAAGAAGTTTAATGGGCTTTGGCAGCGAACCCTTCAAGCATAAATCATTGAAGAGTTTAAAAAAATTAGGTACAGTTGGAGAACCCATCAATGAAGAAGCATGGCAATGGTATAAAACACAAGTAGGCCAAAATCATTGCCCTATAGTTGACACTTGGTGGCAAACAGAAACAGGAGGAGTCCTTATTTCCAATTTAGCAGGCATAACGCCTGAACGCGCGGCATGGGCTACACTTCCACTACCTGGCATACAACCCGTATTGGTGAATGAACAAGGTCAAATACAAACGGAAGTCAATCCTGAAACGGGCTATGTTCATGGCAATCTTTGCATTCAATTTCCTTGGCCAGGTATGATCAGAACTACATATGGCGACCATGAGCGCTGCAAAAACAATTATTTTGCAACCTATCCAGGATTGTATTTTACGGGTGATGGTGCCTACAGAGATGCCTCAGGCAATTACAGAATAACTGGCCGAGTAGACGATGTCTTAAATGTGAGTGGCCACCGCATTGGCACAGCTGAAGTGGAGAACGCCATCAATAGCCATTTAGGGGTCGTTGAAAGTGCAGTGGTGGGCTATCCGCATGAAATTAAGGGGCAAGGCATATATGCCTTTGTGATTTGCAATGATACCCTACACAGTAAAGTCAACATTGCCCAAGACATTAATGCTACCATAACTCAGGCCATAGGACCAATCGCCAAAGCCGATAAAATTCAAATAGTAAGTGGTTTACCTAAAACTAGAAGTGGCAAAATCATGCGCAGAATTTTACGCAAAATTGCTGAAGGCGAGTTGCAAAATCTTGGCGACACCACTACCCTATTAGACCCTAATGTAGTAGATGCAATCCTTAAGGATCGTCTATAATGTCTGTTCAGTTGAGGCACTAATTGGATGCCAATACTTAGCATTCAATAAAGCAATGATGAGCATAGGCACTACACAATCCAATAAGCTGGCAAAAATATCAGCTTTTGGATACCAGATGTGGTTGGTATAAGGCACCATAATAAACATCATAAGGGCCAAACCAAAGTGAATAGCGAAAGACTTCTTAAGCGTTACAGGCCCAATCACCCCTAAAAACATCAATAATATCAAACCAAATATCCAATCGGTAATGAAGCCCCTAACCATACTCATGGCCATGCCATTACTTCTGTTCTCATAATAGCGAACAAACATCCAAGGCTTACCAAAATACTGTTCCCAATCTTTCATACTAGTATTTGGTTTAGAAGGATCTACCTGTGGAATTAAATACTCCCCTTGTTTAAGCCCTACAGATTGCATAAAAGCTAAAACAGTATCTTGCTTATCGGTGTATTGCATAGATGCCTTATGGAAATTGGCCCCAGCATTCGAAATGAATTGCCAAAAAAATACGATTAAGGCAATGATCAAAGATTGTAAAACGAGTTTTTTCATAATTGAAGGATGATGGTTATTTAATGATTTTATAGGTTGTTGTTATATTGGATGTTTCATCACTAAGCAAGACTGTGTACAGGCCTTTTTCAAGATGAGACAAATTCAAATATACTTGATTCTTTTCTGAAGAAGCAAAAACAATCTGTTTACCAGTAAAGTCTAAAATTTTTACATTAAATCCTTGCTCGTTAATAGCTTGAATCGTTAAGCCATCAATGAAAGGATTAGGGTACAGATTATAGGACTGAGTAGTCTTAAATGTCTCAAAATTTGAAGCATTGGCGAATTCATGTGCGCCAATATCTATGGCCTGATTAGATGATAATGCATTGTTCCAAAAATCTCTGTTACCAAAGTCAATATTAAATGTAGATTTCAAATTCAGACCCTTATCAATTACTGGAGAAGCCGCTAATGCCTTATAGGCATTTAAACTATCATTCACGCGCGGAAAATTAGTTGGTGAAGGCAAATCGACATTCAGTAAAAGAGGATCAATTTCAAATCCTTTATTTATACCTAATAATTTTTCGCATTCATTACCTGCAGTTCTAAAATCAGTTAAACTGCTGTAAGCATTGCCATAAACATATCTGAATTGACCTGACTTAGACCAATATAAATTATTGATGAACTTAGGCTTTTGTGCCACGAAAACTGTAGGCACATTCAACAAAAATAAAGGACCATTAGCGTTTACGCCATTAACATAAAAAATATTGTTGTAACACTCAACGTTAGACATATTATTTCCATAATTGCTCATCTGAAAAGCGCCAAAAGTTGAATAGGTATTCTTAGCTGAACTTGTTGTATAAACGGTATTATTATAAAATTTCAAACCATCCCAAGTTGTATTGGGTGCAGTAAAGAGTGTAACTGAGCTGTTATTGGTTCTAGCATCATTCGCACTGATATTGTATCTTACAGTATTGTTTTTCCATGGTCTTGCGCCAGAAAAATTCCCCAATAATATACCTGCCCCATCGTTGTCATGTGCATAGCAATATTGCAAAGTAGAATTGGTAACACCACCGTCTAAATCAAACCCTAAACCATCACAGCCCGTTGATGTTCCTGAAGAGTTATGATGCGATTCACAGTATTGTATGAGTATTCTGTTAGCAGCATATACCCAAATACCACCCGGCCCACCACAAGCCGTATTGGCCGTTCCAGTATTATAAGCCTCACATTTTTCAATTAATGAAGAATCCAATTGAGACAATACAATGCCACTTCCCTTATGACTAGCAGCAGCGTAGCCAGTTATATTGTATACTTTGGTATGTTTAACATTAATGTTTTTATGGTGGTAAAAATTGGTGGTTTGATCATCGTAGGCAAAAGTAACTATACCATTCTCTCTGCAATCATGCACAGAACAAGAGTCGATTACAACATCTTTAAACCCAGATTTTACGGTTGCAGACCAACTCGAATACAAACGAATACCACAAAAACCAAAGCCACTAACCTCTAAATTTTTTAATTGAATAGCACTCAAATAACCAGCTGGCAAAGTGGAATAAAACTGAACACCATCCATGTCTTTAACTGTGCCGTTCCCAGGCCCTTTAAATTGCAAATTATCAATAACTACCCCTTGGGTGTTGGTGGCTTTAAATCCACATTTTAAAGTGGAATTGGTTTGAATGGTTGCTCGGCCATTGCCATAAGATTTAAAAATGATAGGATGCAGTGGATCGTTGCCATCTGCTTGATCAATTTCGATGTTACCAACAAAGGTTTTACCGCCCTCAAACCAAACTTGATCTCCGGGCAAAAGCGTTGTAGCATTCAATTTATTTAAATCTGTCCAAGCAGTTGCCAATGATAGACCATCTCCATTGGATCCTGTTGTATTCACATAATAAATCTTAGAACTGTTACTCGTCTGATTTTGTCCAAACATATTGATCAAAGCATGGGCATACCATCTGGCCAAGTAATCATTTGGATGGAGTGAATTAGATGTACAATGAACAGGTCCTTTGCGTTTGTATACCGAATCAGAAAGTGTGGTCATATCCAAAACAGCAATGCCATTGGTTTCTAATGATTTTAATTGTTGTAGAAACCCATACATTAAAACATCCCCATTGCTTGGAGACCCTTGCGAGGATACATCTGGCAACATATTGCCTATCAAAATGAATTCAGTATTGGGATTCGCCGATTTAATCTTATTGATGCAAGAAGACATCCTTGCTTTAAATGAATCATTACTAGTGCCCCAAATATCGTTCATCCCCATATCTAATATTACCAAATCAG
The DNA here is from genome assembly GCA_030832905.1 of Bacteroidota bacterium. Lineage (GTDB taxonomy): Bacteria > Bacteroidota > Bacteroidia > NS11-12g > UBA955 > JABMMZ01. The sequence goes on along the minus strand of JAURIG010000021.1, from coordinate 18,696 downwards.
GTGTATTAGGCACCACCATGGCTTTGCAATACTGATTGATCCAGGCAACATCTTTCCCCCCACATGAACCGTTGATCATGGTTATATTACCACCAAACTTACTTTGCAAACCTTCTTTTAGAAGATCTACATAACTGTGCATATAAGGTTTAGTTGGCACAAAATTTTTATTGTCACCTGCAAAACCACTTACGTTTAGACCAGCAGTTATACTCATCCCATAGGCTTCAATTACGACATTTTGTTTGTTTTTCAACTTCGCAATGGTCTTAGGCAGTATTTGAGATTTATCGGTTAGCAAATAATTGCCTTGCCAATTACTTCTGTCAGGGATATAGGTAACACAAGTCCATGATGTTGGGTTAACATTCATGAGGCCGTTGGGTTGACCATTGCCTTTAACACCAGCTTTAATGGCATAAGTTGAAGACAAACTTGCTGATTTTTGCGTTAGGGTTCTTCCATTTACAGAATAATCAGTATTGAGTACAAAAGTTTTAGAAAAATCATAATTGGTAACACTCAATATTTTACTTGGCTTAAACATTAAATTGGCTGTACTGTTAACACCTTTTAACAAAACCAACTCATTGTAAATGGTATCTGATTGCCAGAAAGGCAAAAGATAATTTCGGGTATTGCATGTTGGCGCATTGCTTGAGTAATTGGGAAATTCATAATACCCTCCGCTCGTTGGGGTGACTACCACCCAAGCCGCTTTTGCTGGTGTGGCAGACCAACCGGCTTCAGCCGCATTAACTGACAAAAGCACAGTGTTGTTGGCATCATAAAACACACAACTTCCTCCTGCATAATAAATAACGTTAGGGTTAGCGGCTACAGCTCCAGCTGGTGGCTGAGCATTTAAAATTACTGCCGAAAACAAACTCAATAGGGTAATTAAGCGAAACATATTGCTAAAATTAATATTAGCAAAAATAATCAATTATCCTTCTAAATTCAAAATGCCTTGGGCAAGTTGCTCGCAATAAGTTTTAATGGCGGTTCTGGTGGCTATGAAAGCCTGATCAATGGCCTCTGCTGTACCTTGCACTTTTGAAGGATCATTAAAATCATGGTGCAAGCGAATGGCCGAACTTGGAAAAACAGGGCAGCGTTCAGCGGCATGATCACAAACGGATAAAACATAATCGAAATGTAAATGCTTGTACTCATCAACCAAATTAGATGTATGCATAGAGATATCTATACCATCTTGCAACATGCATGTAACCGCTTTAGGATTTAAGCCATGGGTTTCAACCCCAGCACTGTATACCTCAAATTGTTGATTAGAAAAATGTCTCAAATACCCCTCTGCCATCTGACTGCGGCAACTATTGCCTGTGCACAATACCAATACTTTTTTCATACTTTATACCATTTTACTCTGAAATAATGACTCAACCTAACCAATAAGACCAAAGCAGGCACTTCTACCAAGGGGCCTATAACACCTGCAAAAGCCTCTGGGCTATTCAATCCAAACACGGCTATACATACAGCTATTGCCAACTCAAAATTATTGCCAGTGGCTGTAAAGGCAATTGAACTAGATTGGGCATAATTAGCGCCTAAACGTTTCGACAAATAAAAGCCTAAAAAAAACATGATGCCAAAATACAAGCACAATGGAAGAGCAATCCTTAAAACATCCATGGGAATTTGAACAATCAATTGACCTTTCAAACTGAACATTAGAATAATGGTCATAAGCAAAGCTATAAGTGTTAATGGCGAAATTTTTGGAATAAACACTTGCTCTAACCACGCTTCTCCTTTTATTTTTCCTAGGCCATATCGAGTAAGAAAAGCGGCTAAAAAAGGAATGCCCAAATAAACCGCAACGGACTGCGCAATCTCTAAAACAGATAGTTGAACATTAAACTGTTGCCAACCCAATAAGCCTGGCAAAACTGAAGTAAACAACCAAGCATATACACTAAACATCAAAATTTGAAATAGACTGTTTATGGCCACTAAGCCTGCTGCATAAGATCGATCGCCATCAGCCAAATCAATCCATACAATTACCATGGCAATGCATCGCGCTATACCTATTATAATTACCCCAACCATATATTGAGGGTAATCGTGTAAACACAGTACAGCTAAAGCAAACATTAACAATGGGCCTATGACCCAATTCAAAAGGATAGACAAACTTAAAAAACGTAAGGACTTAAAGACATCTGCCAAACGTTCAAATTTCACTTTGGTGAGTGGCGGATACATCATCACTATTAAACCTATAGCCAAAGGCCAATTGGTTGTTCCTGTACTCATTTGATTGATCAGAATTGGAAAATCAGGCATTGCATATCCTAGGCCAACACCCAAGGCCATAGCCAATAAAATCCAAACACTGAGATAACGATCAATTACACTTAAAGATTTAGCCATATACCAATTTTAACAACAATTCCCTCCAGGTATACAAGTAGTATTATGCTTCTCAGTAGGCGTTAGGTCTACCAAGTTGACTTTTTTCTTTTCCGCATTGATACCGCAAAGATCAGGCGCTAAGCATTCTGTATGGGTATTCAATAATTCAAATTGATCTCCTTGAACAGACAATCTGTACACTTGTATAGTACTCGCTTGGTATTCAACTTCAATTTCAACATCTTTTAAGCCCAGTTCTTGCTCTGCTTTCTCCATGATCCCCAGCCATTTTGCTGACGTTAATCTGTGCTCCACATCCGAGCTGACCCATAATTGAATGCGAATGGTGTTGAGGGTTCTAAAAGTGCCGCCACAATCAACAAATTGTTTTTGCACTTGCCCTACTTCCGTCACGTGAAAATGAGCCGGAATAGTCGATTGATCTGGCAAATGCAACACGATTGGTGTCTGCTTTTGCAATTGATTTTTGAGTTCAGACAAAGTCATAATTAACAACAGGTTTTAAGTTTTAGTAAACGTTTATGCATGTGATCAAAATACTCAATGAGCATTTGAACCGTTTTAGGATTTAAACAATAACAGATGGCTGTGCCTTGAATCTCACCTTGAATGAGCCCAGCTTGCTTCAACTCTTTTAAGTGTCTGGAAATAGTGGGTTGCGCCAAAGGCAATTCATTTACAATATCGCCACAAATACAGGCATCAACAGACAACAAATACTCAACAATAGCAACTCTTGCAGGATGTGCTAAAGCCTTTAACACATTGGCCATTTGATTGTGCTTCTTCGAAAATTGATCTGATTTACTTGCGCCCATATATTGATATATTGCAATATTACAATAATTAAATCAAATATGAAAACAAAAATTAAATGCTTATTTTTTATTCAATGATTAAGCATTTAGTAGTTTGAAAACCTTCAGTATGAATGCGTAAAGTGTACAAACCTTTGCTCAGAATAGGCAATTCAAACACATTGGCATTTGGTTGAAACTGAAACAATAAACGCCCCATTTGATCATATACACTGAGCTTTTGCATAGGGTGATCCATATGAACTTTCACATAACCATGACTTGGATTGGGGTATAGATTTACTTTGTTTAAAAGGGCAGATGATTGAATAGCACTCACTGGTGGAGTTCCACCCCTTACACACAGCACCCAAGTACGGTTAGTTTTAGTTTTATAGGTAGTAATCCCAAATTTGGTATCCAAATACCAAGCTTTAGTAGTCTGATTCGGCAAACTGCTAGACGACCAAATGCTTTTAACACCCACTTGAGGAAAAACAACTGGAGACAATGATGGATTTAAACGACTCTCATCGTTGATTGATTGTAGCTCTTTAATGTTAGGTAAACGCCAATCAGAATAACCAGCATGTGTTAATTGCTCTGCATAGGTAAGCGCTTGCTCCCATGTTAAGGTATCTGAACTAAGAAAAGGGGTCCAGTACAATTGGGTGAGTGAATCGTATACCATTTGATTGGTTTGAACCCACTGAGTTTGTATGGTTTTGGGCGCCTGCACATCTCTAACGGCCCTTACGTGAAACTTTTTTGCCCCTCCAGCACTAATGGTTTCACTGATAGGATGATTCCCTATTCCGCCACCGGCATTGGTACACCATACTTTAGAAGGATCGCCTACTTGTTGTGTACCTGACCACCAATACTCTGCGGCTGTTTTGGTAAAATAATTGACGTCAATGGCAGGGTTAGTCACATCGTGATTCAAAATACTAAAGGCTTCATGAGGGTTGGGTAAACGCCAATCTGAATAACCACCTAAAGTGAGCGTATCACAATACATTTTTGCTTGAGCAAATGTCATTTCACCGCCATCAGTTACTTGCCAAAGTAAGCCTGTAACTGTATCTAAAACCGTTTTGCCATTGGCAATAAAATACGGATTGTAAAATTGATAATCGGCATTCTCTCCAAAGGTATTGGTGTAACTTTTGAGCTGACCGGTTCCGGGCAAATGTTTCATGGTTTTAAGCACTTGTGCAGAGACATTTACAAATACCATACTTAGAACAAGTAGGCCATAATATTTTATTGTATTTAGCAAGCTCATATCATTAAAAAAGCAAAAGACATCTTTGAATGGTTAAAATTAGCCCAATTGTGGCAATTCCAATTAATAAATAATAACGCCATTTTGAGTGCATCAAAGGCTGCTTTTTGCACAACCATTTAAACCCAAAAAACAAACAACACAAAATACTTAATTGCGCGAGTTCAACGCCCAAATTAAATCCAATTAAGGCTGTGAATTGCCCAGTCAAATCATAATGATAGGCAGACAATGCTGTAGCAAATCCCATCCCATGCAAAAGCCCAAAAACAAACAAAGTATAAGCATGGTTTAGCTTTGGCACTTTCTCATTAATTAATTGAATGGCGTATAAAAAAATACTCAGCGCAATTAATGTTTCAACCAATGGCACATTGAGCTCGAAAAATTTAAAATAGGCCAATGCCAAAGTCAATGAATGCGCAAGTGTAAACAATGCACTTCGCAAAAGTGTGCGCTTGAAATTATCATCAGATAAAAACAAAGCCATGATCAAGAGCACATGGTCATACCCCCATGGCAAGACATGTAAAAACCCTACTTGGCAATAGTGCTCGAACATTTCTTACAACTTGGTCAATGCCTTAGTGATTGGGCCTTTATTGGTTGTGATAATTAGCGTATACATTCCAGACTCATAGCCTTTCAATGACAACTCATTAGCAACTTGTAAACTTTCCCATACCGTTTGACCTTGAGCAGATATCAAGGTTAATTTATAGACATTCAAACCCGATGGTATTTGCAATTTCACTAGATCTGTAGAAGGATTTGGATACAATTGAACCATTTGATTCCAAAAGGCATTATCAACAGACACATTATTGATTGGGCAAGGTTGACTACCTGTATAATTTGAGGTGGTGGTGCCTGTTGGTGAAATAAAGTTGAAGGTGTATTTGCCGGTATTGTCCCAATTGTAATCCACTTGATAGGTTTGACTGTTTAGGGTATAGGTTAACACATAACCCATACTGCCTTTGCTAGCAAAATTAGTAATTACAGCGCCTTTAAGCGGCGTACCTGCTGGCCTGATTGGCTTGGCAGCAGCTTGAGGAATAATTTGCTTGGTGGTATCTTCTGTAACCACCCCTACCATATTGCCAATCATATAAGGTGCTGTACTTGTTCCATGGTAATGGTAAACCCCATTGCTACCATAGTGACCATGGTTTCCATCCAATGCCGTCATGGCTTGACCATTGGGTTCATTAGCCCCGTATACTGCAAAACCATCTAATGCATAGGCGATGGGTTGAGAAGCTGTTTGTTTTGAATACAAATGCAAAGGTGCAATATGATAATGGTAATCATCTGCTCTACCGCAGTGACCTCCCCACTGGTCTAATTGGCCATCCAATAAAGCATCAACGCCCGTATTGGTATAAGGATTAAAGATGGGAATACCATTCACTGCCACAGCCACGGCCCCTCTTAAAAAATGATTTTGATTGACCGGCACTGGGTTACTGGCAACTACAGGATTCAAAGGAATACTCCACACATTTGCACCAATATAACATTGTGAAATTGGCACTTGTTGTTGCCATCCTGTAATACCAACCATCATGTTGTGGGTGGTCGGTATCCCATTGGACTCAACGTAAAAGTAAGTATTATCCCAACGCGTATTGAGGTGATCTTTAAACGGCGTAAACGCTGTATCCACGGTCAAGGGATTGGTAGTAGAATGGGCTTTATTGACAGCCGTTCTGAAACCAAACACCAAGGTTAAAAGACTTATTCCAATAAAACCAACAGCCAGCCTTTCAGTCAAAACTTGTCGATAATAAAGCAAGGCAAAAACCATTGCTAAGCCAACAAAAATCAAAAGCATTGAACCAACATTTAACCCTGCAGGTTGAGCATTCACAACCGAGACTGAAGCTTGATTGTACTGATTCAAATGGGCTATGGTTATGGCGCGGTGTTCTATAAAGGTCTGATCTGAAGCAGATAAGTCTTGTATCGCTACTTCAAGGGTTTTACCTGAACTGGTTTCAAGGACTATACTATTGGATTTAATCAACAATAAAGAACCATTGACAGGTGCTTTTGAAGTCCTGAAATGCCATTCTCTAAGGGCAAGTTCCCCTGAATGTAAATCATGTGCCAATAAGTGATAGCTTGTTGCCATCATCAATACAAAAAGTAAGCGTAAGAGTTTCATCGTTTTATCGGTTTAAAATTATAGTGCCAGAATGTAAATTTGATTGCATATTTGAAATGGTGTAAAAATAGTTTCCTGATGGCAAAGGATTGCCTAATTGATCATTGCCATTCCATTCGACTTGGTAAGCACCAGGGTTTAATTCATGCCCATTGACTAAAGTGCTCACCAACTGACCTGTGCTGTTAAATACCTTAATAAATAAGGTTTCCGTTTTAACCATTTGCCATTGAATATTGGTTGAGGTTTGGAATGGATTAGGTTGAGCATGCTCATTCAAATAGTTTTGGTTCAAAATCATAGGCACATGCACCTGGGTTGAATCATAACAATTGACCTGACCAATATAATAAGATGCAGAAATGTCTTTATTGTGTCTGTTAGGTGTTTCATTGCGTGGCAAGTATACTCTAACATATTCCACCTTCACGCCAGCAGGCGCTACCTTAACCCTTATATGGCCAGAATTTGGCAAAATTTGTCCTTGATGATAACCGTAATCATAGGCATAAGTTACACTGGTAAAATTAGGATGGCTTGGCTGTGGGCATTCTTGATAAACTAAACAGTTTTTGTCTTGTTTGCCAAAGAAATGATCATGACCATGAAAGAAAATAGTAACTCTGTGTTCCTTTAACAAGTCTTTTATGGGTTTATACCAACCTGGCCTGTTTTGTGCAAAACCGTTACTACCGTCTCTATTCAAACCGCCCCACTCATACCAATCAGCATACTCTACCCCACCTCGTCCATCTGGGTCGCCTCCAATAATCTGATGCGCAAAGACAAACTTATAGTTCGCCTTGGATTGTTCTAAGGTAGTTTTCAACCAATCGTATTGGGTTTTGCCTAAAGACCATCTCCAACCATTTAATGAATCTGGTTTAACCTTGGTATACCAATATGGATCCAACACAATGAACAAGGCATCGCCCCATTCCCAAGCATAGTAATTGCCTCTTTGACCAATGAATTTTTGCATGGTGGTATCGCCCGTGTAAAACGTATTGGGTTTAGGATTTAAAAAATACTTTTGACGTTCAATTGAACTCCAAACAGCCATATTATCAGCGGTGCCAGTTAAATTCCAACCAGCCTCTCCTTCATGATTCCCCAATGCAATATACAAAGGGACTGAGTGGCAAATGTTTTCATAATAATTCCTCAATAAATGACATCTATAGGGTATAGTATCTTTAGGCACTTTTTTACTGGCATTGCGCAGTTTATCTGTCATTAAGAAATCCCCTAAATCAATCATGAAATCAGGTTGGTCTTCCAATTGGTTTTTCAAACATCTGTTATAAACCGCAGTGTCAGATTGTTCATCTAAATGCGGATCGGCTTGGATCACAAAAGTAAAAGACTTGCCTTTGGCACGTTGGGTGCGAAATTGGTGAATAGGATTAAAAAAGATATTGTTGTCGTTTGGCTTTCGATATTGTAATTCATAATAATACAAAGTATCTGCACTTAATGCGGTCAATTCTACTTCAGCAGTTTGACCTGTATTAAAGAACTGCCAAGGGGTTTGATCCGTGAAATTATTTGAAAAGCCATACAATATTCTGACTTGAACAGCGGTATCAAAAATTGCTTGAATACTTATGGTATGGTCTGTAGGCTTTCCCAATATTTCCTTGTGAATCATTTTTTGTGCATTCACATTGCTAATACTAAATATTATAAACCCTATACAAAGAATGTGTTTGAGTTGAAAAGGCTTTAACATGCTCATTAATGTTGTATGACGATTTTTTTACTTTGAACCTGCGATTCGCTTAACACTTCTAGGCAATAGACCCCATTTGGCAATTGACTGACATCAAGCGTATTTTGTTGTCCTTGCATGACCTTTTGACCAAGGGCATTGTTAAGTGTTAATCCTTGAATAGGTGATGAACAATACACATTCAATATTGATTGAGCTGGTATTGGGTACACCTTAATTTGTGGTGATTTAACTATAGTTTGAATGGCCGTATTTTGACAAGACCCTACTTGATAAGCAAAAGCTATTTCTCTATTTTTATGCACCCCAAACGTATCTTTAGGCAAATAAGCTCTCACATATTTGACACGAATACAATCTGAACTTACATTAACACTTATGTGACCTGAGCCAGAGAGGGTATCAGACAAATAAGCATCTGCATTGGCCAATTGACCTATGGTATACGTTGAATCAGATGGCATTGGCAAAGATTGGTAGGTTACCCCATTTAGTACCTCATGCGCAAATACATGATCATGCCCTTGAAAAAACACATTAACGCCATTATCTACAAACAATTGATGGATGGGTTTTGCCCAACCTGGTCTGTATTGAGAAAAAGTTGAATTGCCTCCAATCTTATTATAGCCGCCCCATTCATATAACTGAGCATTGCTAATGCCACCTCTGCCTTGACCGCGAATATGATGGGCAAACACAAACTTAAATTGTGAAGTATCACTTTCCAATGTGGTCTTAAGCCAATCATACTGGGGCTTACCTAAAGACCAATTCCAACCTTGTGGTTTGTCTGTTGTATCATTTTGATTTCTGTAAACATCTAAAACAACAAACAATGCATTGCCCCAATGCCAAGCATAATAATTTTCAGGATAATCAATACCATAGGGCTCCAATTCTGTATTGCCTGTATAAAAATTATTTGGGAAAGGATTTGGGTAATAGTATTTGCGCCACTGAGTGCCCCAATAGGTTAAATTATTGGGTGGAGTAAAGGATTTGTAATAATCATTTTCACCTTCATGATTGCCCAAACAAACATAAAATGGAATAGAATGACAAATGCTGCCTAAATAGGGTCTGTAGTCTTTGTGTAAGGAGTCTAATTGATGTGAAGTAATGCTAAAAGGATTGTGATCATCTCCAAAGATATCCCCTAATGACATCATAAAGTCTGGTTGATCTGCCGCTTGATTATTCAAACAAACCTGATACAAACTCCTAACCCCTTTTTTATCATACAAATGTTCGTCCGCTTCCAAAGTAAATGTAAAGGCTTGGTTATAGGCCCTCTGTGTAAAAAAATGGTATTCCGGAGAAACTGTATATTTTGAGCTTGGCGGTGTTTTGTACAAATACTTATAATAGTATTTGGTATTGGGTTTCAATCCTAACAAATCTACTTCTAAGGGCACTTGAGCTTGTAATGTAAGTGCATTAAGGGTATCAGGGTATTGATTACTTTGCTCACCATACACGATCATTGCATTAACAGTATACTTATGTAAAATACTAAGCGTGATGCTTGATGCAGTCGGTCTTCCCAAAATAATTGAGTAATCTTCAGCCCTTAAATTGACTTTTGAAAAAGTCAATAAGCAGATTAAACAAAAGCTTTTTAAAAATTGGGGTCTAATCATGATTGATTAGACGACAAAAAAACGAAATGGTTGCATGCCGATTTGTTAAATAATTAAAAAATTTAACTTAGTACAAAATCATGCTTGGTCTTAACTCTTAAAACGGTTTTCTTGTTTGCGTTTTTCCTGAGCCAATTTGACCACGGTGTTGATGCTCTTATTCAACTCGAAACCCACCAAAATGCAGAGCATGTTGAAATAGATCAACAACATTAACACAATGATGGCACCAATACTGCCATATAACTTATTATAGCTATCAAAACCATCTACATAATGAGAAAACAAATAAGTAGCCACTATAGACAAGGTAGTCGCCACAATGGCACCAGGGCTAAAAAACTGCCAACGGTGCTTGGCGGAATGCCCAAAATAGTACAAGGCACTCATGATGAAAAACACCAAGGTGGTTAAAGTAATGAACTGAACCACTTTTACAAACACCAACATAATGGCTTTGTTAATGAGTTTCTTTTTAATGATCCAAGCAGTCAATAAGTTACCAGACACTAAAACAGATAAGGCTAATAAAATCAACATAGAAATACCTATGGTGATGAGCATGGATTTACCCCTTTTCTGAAAAAAGTTGCGCTTCTTTTTTTCGCCTTCATTGAAGTTGCTATCAAAAGCAATCATCATTGAAAAAATACCATTGCTGGCAAAGTATAAAGCAGACACGAAACCAAAAGACAAAAGCCCACTGCGCTGATGCGACACAATATCTCTCACAGTGGTTTTAACGATTTTATAAGCATCATCTGGCAAGAAAAAATCCATTTGTTGTAAAATGGTTTTTTGCACATTAAAACCTGGAATTTGGATATAAGCAATCACCGTAAACAAAAACAGTAATGAAGGGAAAATGGCTAAAAAGAAATTCCAAGACAAAGACCCCGCATACAAGTTAAATCGAGGGCTGATGATTCCCCTAAAAAAGAATTGAAATACAGAGTACAAGGAGGCTCCTTGAAAACCTGGTGGATAGATACTATCCAAAAACTTAATCACTTTCTTCACAACATAAGTGTTCTGAAGTTTTTCAGACCAATTTGGTTTTGTAGGTGATTGAGGAGTCATTGTTTAGTATCTGATTGTAAAATGTTCTGTCTCTTGTTCTGTTCTAAAAAATACTATGCCAATAGCGTACAAGTCAATTGAAACGGTTACTGCAGGATGTTGCTTAATCTTTTGCCAAGCCAAGTGCATGTCATCGCTCCATCTGATATCATCAAACACAAAAATACTACCCGTGTGGGCTTTCTGCAAACAAGATTCAAAATAGGCTAAAGTAGATTGCAAAGAATGATCGCCATCAAAGAAGACATAATCAACGCGAGGTAGTTCATTCAAAACGACTGGCAAAGTTTGACTGAACAAACCTTCATGCACCACAATATTTTGAAGGCCCATTTGTTCGAAGTTGTGCTTCATGACCTTTACCAATCCTGCATTGCCCTCTAAGGCATGTATTTGACCATTAGGCAAAGCCAAGGCTTGATACATGGTGCTGATACCAGCTGCACTTCCAATTTCAATCACATATTCAGGTTGAAAATAGGCACACATACGCTCTAATAATTCGGCGTATTTAGACGATTTGGAACTGTTTCTTACTATTTCGCTTAATGGTTTTTGCCCAGACTGAGCGGCCGCACCTAAGCCTTGCATAGCAATCATGGCCTTGCTTTTTAACATTTTTGATCGAATCAATTCAATCAGATGGTAATATGGTTTTTGTTTGCGCACCCTGATTACTTGTTGAACCAATTGGTATACAAATGGTGAGTGCACAGCATGCGCAGTGCCTGCTGAAAAAAAATAAATCAGATAGTTAAACGCATATTGAAAGCGATTGAACAAACGCATACAATCTTAAGCTTTAGGTTGTCTAAAAGCTCTGATCATAGATAGTTCCTCATTCAATTTCTTTATTTGTGCGTTTGCTGATTCAATCTTTTGTTCAATTTGTTTTTTAAGCGCATCAGCATTTTTAGACTTGGCAAAAAACTCAATATTGTTTTTCAAAGTCTCACAATCCTCTTTAATGGCTCTGATTTTATCTTGAACAGCGCGTTCTTCTTGTTTAAGTTTATCCGCTGAATTAGGAGCCGCAGACAGCATTTCTAAATGCTCTTTAAAACGAGATGATTTATTGGCATCCGTTGTGGCCTTGTGTTTTTTGTAAATAGCATCAACAGCTTTGCTGTATTGGGTTTGCAAATCATTCTTAACTTTCATCGGTACAAAACCAATTGACATCCACGCTTGTTGTAAGCCCTTTAACGCTTCGAATGCCTTTTGGGCATCAGCTTCCTCTAACAAGGCTTGCACCTTAGCAATCAATTCTGTTTTTAAACCTTGATTTACTTTTTCTTCTTGCTGACGACCTTTGTAAAACTCATCGCGACGTTTGAAAAACGAATCACAAGCTGCCCTGAAACGCGCCCATACCAATTCATTTTGACTTTCTGGCACAGGCCCAATGGTTTTCCAACGCTCTTGCAATGCGATTAACTGTTTTGAAGTAGAATCATATTGGGTATTACTGCTTAGCGCTTCAGCTTGTTCGCACAAGGTTAATTTAGCTTTAAGATTGGCATCTTTGCTGTTGTTAAGGCCATCAAAAAACTTGCGTTTATTTTGATTGAAAACATTTTGAGCTTCTCTGAAACGTTTCCAAATTTGATCATTGACACTTTCAGGAACTGGTCCTATACCTTTCCATTCAGCAAACAAAGCAGCCATTTCATCTTGTTTCTCTTTCCATTGTTTTGGCGAAGTAAAATTCATTTGACCCATCAACTCTGCCTTTTCACAAATCACTTTTTTAAGTTCAAAATTGTCTTGACGTTTGGCTTTAATCAACTCTAAAGCTTGACGTTTTTCATTCAAGACTTTATCTGAAGCTTCCTTAAAACGCTTCCAAATATCTTCGGCAACTTCTTTACCTGTTACAGGCCCAGTATTTTTAAAATCCTCATGGTATTTGTTCAAAAGAATATGGGCTTTCTTGATGGATTTCTCTGCACCTAAAGCATCAACCTTCTTAATCAACTCAATTTTAATCTCAAGGTTTTTTTGACGGTCTTTTTCTTTTAATTCATTATTGATGGCATGATTGTCGTAAAACTTATCGAGGTATAAACGATAGTTCTCCCACAATTCATTCATAAATTCCTTTGGCACAGTGCGTATTTGACGCCATTGTTTTTGCAAGTCTAATACTTGTGCAAACACAGCTTCAGTTTCATCCGAATCAGACAATTGTTTCAATTGTTCAATGATGGTTTTTTTGGCCAAATAATTTTTTTGCTTTTCTTCTTCAGCGCGCTTTTTTTCATCCGCACGACGTTCCAAGAATTTGGTGTAATGCTTGTAGAATTGATCCTTAAGTTCATCTACCGGTGGTTTAAAAGCTCTTACATCATTGCCTGCTTCCGCCCATGCTTTTAATAAGTCAGCGCGTTCTGCCTTTACCATATCATCAAACAAGACCCTGATTTTTTTAAAGGCATCATGGGCTTCTGTAATGTTAGGTACAGACATTAACTGTTCTGCTTTTTGAACAAAGTCAGACTTTGAAAAACCAGAGTAATCGGTATGGTCTTTTTTGTCTTCGTCGGCTTCTAAAAATTCATCCTGCTCATCTGAATCACCTTTTTTTTCGAGTGAAACCAATTGGTTTTGCAAGGCTTGATCGTGAGCATCAATAGCTGAATCATTCAAGTGTTTGTTCGTATCTGTCATGAAAAAATGTTGAGTAAAATAGAATATGGGTTAAGACTTCAGTAGTAGAAAACTGAATAGGTTAGCGTTGTGTCATCATTAAAAAATAGAAATCATTTGTCTTATCGTCTTACAAATATAACAACTTCAAGTTTAGATTATCAAACAAAAATTGAAAACTTATTGCCCTGTGTAAACCAATTCTGCCAAGGCTCTTTTATTGATGTGACTGCTGTGTTTGCTGTTGGTTAAAACAACCACACAAATTTGTTTGTCAAACTTATTCCAAAAGGCTGTCCAAAAACCTCTCCACCAACCGTTGTGGTATTGCCATAATCCGCTTGGCATTTTATTTAATCTAAAGCCTAATCCATAGCTCATGCCATTGGGATAATAAGGAAAACTTGGCGTAAACATTAAGGCCATAGTTGAAGGCTTTAACAAGCGTCCTTCTGACAAGGCCAAGTGAAACATCAACATATCTTCTACATTACTGTAGACACTTTTGTCGCCCAATATGGCATCGCTGTAATACGGTGTATTGTATTCGTATTGATCATAACGACCAATCAAAACCCTTGAATGAATATAATTTGGCTTATGCCCTAAAAAAAAGGTTTGCCTCATGCCAGCGGGTTTAAAAATATACTCAAATACATAATTGTGAAAGGCCTTTCCTGACACCTTTTCAATGATCAATGGCAACAGCGCAAAATTGGTATTACAATAACTAAAGCAAGCATTTGGATAATTGTAAGGCCTTGGTTTTTGCGTTTGTATAAAGGTCAATAAATCTTTGTTCTGCATATAGCGATTGGAATCTTTCCAATAGTATTCGGTTTCGTACATGTAGTTAGATAAACCACTGCGATGGCTAAGCAATTGGCGAATGGTAATACCATTGTAGGGAAACTCTGGCAAAAATTTTTGTAGGGTATCTTCTAATTGTATTTGCCCTTTTTCTAAAAGTTGCATTAAGGCTACTGCCGTAATGGTTTTTGAAACTGACGCCAATTGAAATAAATCATCAACACGCATTTTAGATGAGTTTCTCAAATCTATTTTACCGTATGCGCGTTTAAACAACTTGCCTTGTTTATAGACTAAAACAGTACCATCAAAATCACTTTTAAAACAATCATCTATACTATCTGCAAAATGTTTAGTAAACGATTTAAATGCTTTATGGTTTTCATAAAACCCAATCTTTTCTTCAGCTGCTTCACTTGCCTTTTCCCCATCGGATTGACAAGCATGGAGCAATACAAATACAAGTATCCATGCTATGTTGATCGTGTGCCTTCTCATTCCGATTGAAAATTACAATTAACTTTAAAACAAAAAAAAATCTCAAGTAAAATACCTGAGATTTTTTTAAACAAGGCTGTGTATTACTTATTGCGTTAACGCACAGAATAGAAATATTCTTTACCATTGATAGTTGCCTTGGCAACTAAATCACAATTTTGATTGTTGTATGGATCGTAATCAATTTTAATGGTTTTACCTGAGCTGGTATTGGTTAATGTGATTTTGCCTTTAACAAAAGTTCTTGCACATCCCATCTCTACTTTTTTAAGTAAGGCATCATCAATAGTAACGGTAAATGCTTCGTTATTGCGATTGGTACCTGAGGCAGAACCTGTCACTTCAAATTGGTCGCCTAATATGCCAGGGCCATTGTCAAGTGTTTTAGTAATTACACGACTACTTTGCCAGTAAACAGTCCCTCTATCGTTTATAGCTTTGGCATTGCTCACATCAATCTTTACACTGCTTTGGCTCAATCTAGTAATGTTAATTGTTCCAGATAATTGTGTCATGTTATAACCATCATTTCCAGCATAATAATTATCTGAATCATTGGCTGAAATCGATAGCACTGCGCTGTCTAATGCATATCGCTTACTCAAAGTTAAATGCAATTTACCAGCTCTAAAACGACCATCTTGACAAAAAATCCCCTTAGGTGCAGAGGTTTTTAAAGGGCCAAAATCAATGCTGCATTCTACCCCATCACCATCTGTAAAACTACTGTCAGTGAAAGTAACAACAGCGCCACTTGGCAAGATGGTTGAACCCGCTCTGGTGCGTCTGTCATTAGTAGAAAAATCATCCCCCAAATCAAATAAAGAAGTAAACTCATTTTCTATGGTTGAATTATCTTCTGCAGATACTATAGTATCCAAGATTTCTTGCTTATTTTTTTTACATCCTGTAAACAATAAGATGCTTAACATAAGCGCTGCGCTCAATATTAAGAGTGGTTTAAAATGTTTCATATACATTATTGACATTCTTCTATACTTTTTAAAATGGTATGTGCAATTTCGTGAATTTGTTCGATGGAAACAATCAAAGGTGGCGCCAATCTGATTTTATCTTCTGCATACAGAAACCAATCAATCAATAAGCCATTTTGTACACATTGATCGATCACCTTTCTACAAAATTGAGCTTGTTCAAATTGTAATGACAACATTAGGCCCATCCCATCAATGCTGATGATTTTAGGATGCTGCAATAAGTCTCTAAACAAATTGGATTTGGCATTTACTTGCTCTATGTGCGGCTCAGTTTGCAAAACTTTGATAGCGGCCAAAGCGGCAGCACAACTCAATGGGTGCCCTCCAAATGTGGTTATATGCCCTAATACAGGATGGTCTTTTAAACAATCCATTATCTCTGTTGAAGCGATAAAAGCCCCTAGAGGTAAACCGCCACCAAAACTTTTTGCCAAGACCAAAACATCTGGCACAACACCATAAGACTGAAAAGCAAACCACTCGCCTGTTCTACCATAGGCTGTTTGAATTTCATCAAACACCAATAAAGTACCTGTTTCATTACAGCGTTTTCTGAGCGCATATAAATACGCTTTAGAACAAGGCACATAGCCCTTTTCGCCCATAACAGGTTCTATAAATACAGCAGCTGTTTCTTTGGTAATTAATGTCTCAATTTGATCTATTTGATTTTGTTCGATAAAATCTATCCCTGGCAATAAAGGGGCAAATGCTTGGCTAAAATAAGCATCACTCATTAGACTTAATGCGCCTTGAGTGGAGCCGTGATAAGCCAATTTTTGAGCAACAAATTTTGAGCGTTTGGTATAACGCTTCGCCAATTTCATTGTGCCTTCTATGGCCTCACTACCTGAATTGACAAAGTAAACTGATTGTAAAGATTCCGGCAACATTGTTGCCAATGCAGTGGCTAATGCAACTTGTTGATCTTGTATCAACTCACCATACACCATTAAGTGCAAGTGTTTATTAAGCTGTTGCTGAATAGCTGCAACAATACTTGGATGACTGTGCCCCAATGCACTCACTGAAATACCTGAAATACAATCGATGTATGTTTTATCTTCTGCATGAAGATAAATGCCATCGGCATTTTGAATAGCAATCCCAAGCGGATTGTCTGAGGTTTGCGCCACATGTCTGTAAAAATCTATATGTAATGGGCGTTTGCTCATAGCACAAAAATAAAAAAAATCCCCTCGCAGTGCAAGGGGATTTAGAGTTAATAGTTCTGTGTAAAAGAATTACTTTACTTTGCTTGATAAGTCAGCACCTGCTTTGAATTTAACTACTTTCTTAGCAGCGATTTTGATTTCTTTACCAGTTCTTGGGTTACGGCCTGTTCTAGCAGCTCTCTTTGTTACAGAGAAAGTACCGAAACCTACAAGGATTAATTTGTCACCTTTTTTCAAAGCACCTGTAGTTGCAGTGATGAAAGAGTTCAAAGCTGCTTGAGCTTGAGACTTGGTAACTTTGGCGTCGTTAGCCATTTTGCTGATTAGATCTGATTTGTTCATAATTTAAATAATTAATAAATGTTTATTTGGTTTGTTTAATCTTGAGGTCAAAAGTATTTCAAAGTTTAGGAAAATCAAGCGGTGGCACATAGTTTTTTAAAAAAAATATTCACACACAATTCACATTTACTCATTTTCCACGCTTAGATAATTTTACAATTCGCTGAATTACAGGCGTTAACGAAGTATTGTGCAAGGTTTTTACCGGCACAAAAACATCTGCATTTTTATAAATTTTTTTTCTCAAAGTGTAGATTTCACTCAGTTTTTGGGCAATTTGAGGCGCTTCTAAGCCCATAAAAAGCGGTCTGCGCGTAATGTTTTGCGCAATTCTCTTCGCAATTAGACTCAAATCTGTATCAATCCACACCACAATGCCATGGTTTTTCATCCATTGTATTTGGTTATTATAGACAGGCGTACCTCCTCCAGTTGCAATTACACAATGAGCATTCGCAGCAGTTTTAAGTAAGACTTCTGATTCTATGGTTCTGAATGCTTTCTCGCCTTTTTGTTCTATCAGTTGTCTTATACTTAATTGCGTTACTTGTTCAACTTGCTCGTCGGTATCAATAAATGATAAGTGCATAGCCTTCGCCAACATTTTTCCAAAATGCGACTTTCCGGTTCCTGGCATACCTATTATATATATACGCATTAGCTTTTTCTAACTCGAGGATCTAAGACACCGTATAACAGATCAACCACTACATTGACCACAATAAATATACAGGCAATTAATAAGACCGCACCCATCACTACAGGCAAGTCACTTTGTTGCAAAGCATCGATACACACTTTACCCAAACCCTTCCAAGCAAAAATATATTCTATAAAGAAAGCACCTGCCAATAAACTGGCAAACCATCCGCTGGCAGCTGTCACTACAGGATTAACCGCATTGCGCAAACCATGTCGCCAAACCACTTGAAATTCAGATAAGCCCTTAGCGCGAGCTGTTCTAATATAATCTTGCTGCATCACTTCAATTAAATTGCTTCGGGTTAATTGCAATATGATAGACAAAGGTCTTATGCCCAAAGCTAGAGAAGGTAATATAATGTGATGCAAAGCCAAATGTTTTTCTCCAGTTAAGGCATCCAATTCA
>JAURIG010000219.1 GCA_030832905.1 Bacteroidota bacterium | reverse complement strand
GATATTTGGAGCGATGCACGCGATAAAGAAGAAGCGATGAAGGTTAAAGCAAGAGAAATTGCTATTGCCTTAAAGTTGCAAATGAAAATTTCGGATATCGAATTTCAAGGTGACGGCTCTAAAGCAATTTTTTATTATACGGCCGAAGATCGTGTAGATTTTAGACAGCTTATTAAAGAATTTGCACAAGTTTTTAAAGCGCGTATCGAAATGAAGCAAGTGGGCTTTCGTCAAGAAGCAGCGCGCCTTGGTGGAATTGGTTCTTGTGGTAGAGAATTGTGTTGCTCTACTTGGTTAACCGATTTTAGAAGTGTAAATACCTCTGCTGCGAGATACCAACAATTGTCTTTAAATCCTCAAAAGCTAGCTGGACAATGCGGAAAATTAAAATGTTGTTTGAATTACGAATTAGATACATATCTAGACGCCTTAAAAGGTTTTCCTGATTTTGAAACCAAATTGAAAACAGAAAAAGGCGATGCCATTTGCCAAAAACAAGATATTTTCAAAGGCTTAATGTGGTTTGCATATACAGAAAATTTCGCCAATTGG
>JAURIG010000218.1 GCA_030832905.1 Bacteroidota bacterium | reverse complement strand
TTGGGCCAAATATCGAGTATGTGTTGGTTAAAACCTTTAACCCGTACACGCATGCGCCAGTGCATGTTGTGCTTGCCAAATCCTTACTATCAAAGCTTTTTAAGCCAGAAGCAGAAAACGGATATTTTGAAAATTATAACCCTGATCAAAAAATATTGCCTTGGAAAATAGTGGCAAATTTTAAAGGTGCTGATATTGAAGGGGCAAAGTATGAACAACTCATGCCATCTGATGCAAATAGCATGGAGGCGATTGATGCAATTACACCTGGTGCAAAACCATTTAGAATTTTAGTAGGTGATTTTGTTACCACCGAAGATGGTACAGGTATAGTACATACCTCACCTGCGTTTGGCGCAGACGATTACCGTGTTGGACAAAAAAATAATATTGGTATTTTAACACTTGTAGATAGAGCAGGAAAATTTGTAGATGGCGTTGGTGAGTTTAGTAACCGCTATGTAAAAAATTACAAAGACGACCCTAATTATGTAGACGTTAATGTAGACATCTGTGTAAAACTTAAAAAGGAAAATCGTGCATTTAAAGTAGAAA
>JAURIG010000217.1 GCA_030832905.1 Bacteroidota bacterium | reverse complement strand
CTATATGGCGAATTGCCCTGCCAAGCAGTGCCAATATCAGCAAAACCAATCAACATAACGCTTCTGAAAAATTCACTGGCAATGGGTTTTTGATTCAGATAAGCAAAAATCGGCCAGCGCAATTCCATATTAAGTAACAGATATTTGTTACCAGCTCTTGTGTTGCGAATAAATCCTCTAGCGGGTGTTACTATTGTTTGAAAAGCATATGGTGCCTTATTTAACAATGGTAAATTATAATTAAAGTTGTTAGAATCGACATTGATTAAGGCATTTTCTACGCCACCTAAATAATACGCAGTTTGTTGTTGACCAATTGACCATGCGCCACTTAATCTGCTTGCAAAATAGAGCTGTCTGTGAATTTGATGGTACCATCGAGCATCTAATAGCTGATTCAACATGCTTTTTTGATTTTGCGTTTGGTTGTAAAAGTCTGCTTGATATTTTATTCTTAAACCTTCAAATAAATTAAGTCCATTGCTTTTAATATTGTCAAAAACGTACTCTATGCCTTGCCCTATGAATACTTTATTTTGAATTTTAGTTTGCAATTGA
>JAURIG010000216.1 GCA_030832905.1 Bacteroidota bacterium | reverse complement strand
CCAGATAGTTCCAGAATCTCACGCAAAGTGATTCCCAGCGGAGCCTCAAACTGTCCTGGGTTATTAACGTGGCCAGATAGCGAATAAAGCGTTGTTCCCTTTGATTTTTCAGTTCCCATTGCTTGGTACCACTCAGCGCCATTAGCAACAATTGCTGGAACCGATGCAATTGATTCAACATTATTTACAACTGTTGGGCGTGCATAAAGTCCTGCAATTGCAGGGAAAGGTGGGCGTAAACGAGGCTGTCCGCGGAAGCCTTCTAGTGAATCAAGAAGAGCGGTTTCTTCACCACAAATGTAGGCGCCTGCTCCAACGTGCAAAACAACATCGATTCCATTTCCAAGAATTCCCGCTGCATATGCATCAGCAATTGCTTGATTCATGCGACGAGCAACGTGCGTCACTTCACCGCGAATATAAATAAATGCATGCTTCGCACGGATTGCGTGACAAGCAATGATGCAGCCTTCAATCAAAACATGTGGATTGGCCATCAATAGAGGCATGTCCTTGCATGTTCCTGGCTCTGATTCATCAGCATTAACAACTAAGTAGTGATCCTT
>JAURIG010000215.1 GCA_030832905.1 Bacteroidota bacterium | reverse complement strand
GTATTTAATCAAGACGCAAAAACAAAATTATTAAAGGGCGTTATCAAATTATCAGATGCAGTTACGTGTACATTAGGGCCAAATGGTCGTAACGTAATTATCGATAATGAAGGTGATAATCCAGTATCAACTAAAGATGGTGTTACAGTAGCTCGTTCTATTGAGTTAGAAAATCCAATCGAAAATATTGGTGCACAGTTATTAAAGCAAGCAGCAATTAAAACAGCTGATTTAGCTGGTGATGGTACAACTACAACTACACTACTTGCTTCTACTATGATTGCAGAAGGATTTAATGCAATCAAAGCAGGATCTAATGCAGTAGAAGTTAAACGTGGTATTGAGCAAGCAACTAAAGAAGTAATTGATCAAATTAAAAAGATATCTAAAGATATTACTTCAGATGAACAAATCAAACAAGTAGCAGTTATTTCAGCTAATGGAGATGAGGAAATAGGTTCATTGATTTCTGAAGCAATGCAAGCAGTAGGGGTGGATGGTGTAGTTACAGTAGAAGAATCTCGTATTGGTGAAACATCATTAGAGATTGTAGAAGGTATCCAAAT
>JAURIG010000214.1 GCA_030832905.1 Bacteroidota bacterium | reverse complement strand
ATAATGGCTCCAGTTGTTGGATCTGGTTCAATACCAGCATGCAAAACGTTGGTTTCAATATTTTTGTATCGCATAATTAGGCGTTTAATAATTTTTGAATGGTTAATGGGAAATATTTAATTTCTAATTCGTGAATTTTTTGTGCCAAAGTATCGGCAGTATCATTAGAATCTAATGAACATTCGGCTTGTAAAATATACTCACCTTCGTCGTAATGTTCATTCACATAATGGATTGTGATGCCTGATTTTGTTTCATTGGCAGCAATAACTGCTTCATGAACATGGTGTCCATACATGCCTTTTCCGCCGTAATTTGGCAAAAGTGCAGGATGTATGTTAATTATTTTTTGAGGGAACCGTGCCACGAAATTCTCTGGAACTTTCCATAAGAATCCTGCCAACACAATTAAATCAGGGTTCAACTGGGCAATTTGATGTTCAATTTGTTGTGAATCGACCCATTCACCACGATTAAAAAGAACCAATGGAATTTTTAATCTTTCAGCTCTTTCAATGACTCCAGCTTTTGGATTGTTGCAATAGATACATAGAATTCCTACTTCTTTTTG
>JAURIG010000213.1 GCA_030832905.1 Bacteroidota bacterium | reverse complement strand
GTATCAAACACAGAAAGATTTAGTAGTTCAAAAAACTTCATACAATAGAGGTTTCACTAATTCAAATGGAATTGGATTTAGCTCAATGCCTTACCTTAAGAAGAAAAAATCACTTAGTAAAATAGGTTTTGACGTTAGTATTAGTTTGTTAAACGCCCACAGTCAAATAATTTCAATTTACAACACAATTGGCATCAAGTTCATCCTGAATTAGTCGTATTCTATAACAGCGTGAGCGCAAGTCCTCCTTCTATGTATAGACAGATTCCACCTTCAGCTAATAGCTTTCTGTGGAAACATTCGGGGGATGAAATGTGAATCCTACTTCGCTGAAGCTTCGAAGGATAAAAAAAAGTGAGTGAGTCTGTTAGCTTTCGCTATACCCTAAACCCTAAACCCTAGCCCCTATAACAGTGTGAGAGGAAGTGTGAAGGTGAATGTGAATCCTACTTCGCTGAAGCATCAGGTTCATCTCGGTGCTCACCCCGTGTTGTAAACCCTGATCAAAATGCACAAAAAACCCTGAATATTATTTTCAGGGTTTTTTTAGTGTGGGCTGTGTCCACTGAAGCC
>JAURIG010000212.1 GCA_030832905.1 Bacteroidota bacterium | reverse complement strand
CACTTCCAAATGGTAATTTAATTGTTCCAGTTATTAAGGGTGCAGATCAACTTAATTTAGTTGGCTTAAGTAAGTCTATTAATAGTTTAGCGGATGCTGCTCGTAACAATAAATTAAAACCTGACGATACACAAAACGGCACATTTACTTTTACCAATGTGGGCACTTTTGGAAGCTTGATGGGTACACCTATTATCAATCAACCACAGGTAGCTATTATTGCGGTGGGTGCCATTAAAAAACGCGTGGCCGTTATTGAAACACCAAGTGGAGATAGCATGGCCATCAGACACATGATGTATCTATCCCTTAGTTACGATCACCGCATTATTGATGGCAGTGTTGGTGCTAGCTTCTTAACAGAAGTAGCGAACCAACTAGAAGCCTGGGACCCAAATAGAACGGCCTAAGCCATTCTATTTTAATCCCCAATCTCTTCCTTTCATAGTTGCAGGAACACCACTACTAATCCACGGTGCTGGCTTCTCTCCTTTTAATAAATAATCAAAGAATTGTTGTTCTCTAATTTGAATATCTTTTCCATTTTTTCGCTCTACTAAATTGTGCGCTTCAT
>JAURIG010000211.1 GCA_030832905.1 Bacteroidota bacterium | reverse complement strand
ATCAGATTGTGATCAGTGCTCATAACATTTCAGAAATTTGGGTCATAGACCACAGTACAAGCACAGCCGAAGCCGCAGCTCATTATGGTGGTACACACAACAAAGGTGGCGACTTCTTATACCGATGGGGTAACCCTCAAGCTTATCGCATGGGCAATAGCAGTGATCGCGAACTTTTTAGACAACACAATGCGCGTTGGATTCCAAATGGGTTAAGAGATTCAGGTTGTATTTTGTTGTTTAACAATGGTTGGGGAAGAGATACCGCCTATTCAACGGTTGACATCATTCAAACCCCTGTTTTAAGCAATGGTAGTTATTCCTTGAACAATGTGTATGGGCCAGCTTCAGCGAAGTGGGTATATAAAGATTCTGTCAAGACCAAGTTCTATTCCCAAATCATTTCTGGCGCTCAAATGTTGCCCAATGGCAATGTGCTTGTTTGCAGTGGTGTTCAAGGCCGTTTCTTTGAAGTAACCGCCAACAAACAATTGGTTTGGCAATACCGCAATCCAGTCACTCAAACAGGGATACAATCCGATGGGCAAACCCCAGGCAATAATGCAGTTTTTAGATG
>JAURIG010000210.1 GCA_030832905.1 Bacteroidota bacterium | reverse complement strand
ATTTTAATAGACATCAAGCGGCGCATTTATTTCGTGCAGTTCAGGAAGGTGTTGTGTTTGCTATGCAATATGGTTTTAAAGTGCTGCAGCAAAACGGTGTGCAGCCAACAGTTATTAGAGCAGGTGAAGCCAATATGTTTTTGAGTGATGTTTTTGTAGACTGTTTTGTAAATACATTAGGGGTGCCGTTAGAGCTGTATCATACCGATGGAAGTAAGGGTGCCGCTATTGGTGCAGGCTATGGTGCCAAAGTATATGCTACAATTGAGGAAGCTTTTGTTAATAGCAAGCCACTAACCACTATTGAGCCATCAGCAAATACCAATTACACAGAAGCTTATGAAAAATGGGAACAACAATTGGCACTTCAAATCAAAAACAATCAATAAATTTAAAGTATTAAAACATAAAGTATGTCAGTAGTAATTGGATCTAAAGAATTTTTTAAAGGGATTGATAAAATCAAATACGAAGGAACGTCTTCGCATAACCCGCTTGCTTTTAGATGGTACAATGAAAATCAAGTAGTGGCAGGCAAAACCATGAAAGAGCATTTTAGATTTGCGTGTGCATACTGGCA
>JAURIG010000020.1 GCA_030832905.1 Bacteroidota bacterium | reverse complement strand
TTTAGGCCCTTTTATTGGTCAATTGCCAGTGTTGGGTGTATGTTATGGTGCTCAATACATTGCTCAAGTTATGGGTGGAACAGTTGCTGCTTCTAACCACAGAGAGTATGGTAGAGCCATGTTGAACATTCAAAATGAAAGTCAATTGTTGAAAGGGTTAAGCTCTCCAACGCAAATGTGGATGAGCCATGCTGATACCATTACTGTTTTGCCACCTAATGCTGAGTTGTTAGCCGGTACAGACAGCATTGCCCATGCGGCCTATCGCTTAACAGATTCTGAAACCTATTGCATACAATTCCATCCTGAAGTGACCCATTCTACAGAAGGCTTGTCTTTATTGAAGAATTTTGTAGTTGATATTTGTGGTTGCACTCAAGATTGGACCCCTGATAATTTCATTCATGAAACCGTTGAGGCCTTAAAAACTCAAATCGGCAATGATCAGGTTATTCTTGGTTTATCAGGTGGAGTCGATAGCAGTGTAGCTGCAGCTTTATTAAATAAAGCCATCGGTAAGCAATTGTATTGTATTTTCATTGACAATGGTTTGCTCAGAAAGAACGAATTTGAACAGGTGTTAGAAGCCTATAAGCAAATGGATTTAAACGTGATTGGTGTTGATGCTTCTAAACAGTTTTATGCTGCTTTAGAAGGTCTGAAAGACCCTGAAGCCAAACGCAAAGCCATAGGCAGAGTGTTTGTTGAAGTCTTCGAACAAGAGTCACATAAAATAGAGGGCGCAAAGTGGTTGGCTCAAGGCACAATTTATCCGGATGTGATTGAATCCGTTTCAGTTAAAGGCCCTTCAGCAACCATTAAATCACACCACAATGTGGGTGGTTTGCCTGAGAAAATGAAGCTTAAACTTGTTGAACCATTGAGGTCTTTATTCAAAGATGAAGTAAGACGCGTTGGCGCAGCTTTAGGTTTGCCAAAAGATATATTAGATCGTCATCCTTTTCCAGGTCCAGGTTTAGCGATCCGCATCATCGACAGCATAACTGAAGAAAAAGTAAGCATTTTACAAGAGGCTGATGCCATTTACATCGATACTTTAAAAGCCACAGGTTGGTACAATAAAATTTGGCAGGCAGGTGCTATTTTCTTGCCGGTGCAAAGCGTGGGTGTTATGGGAGATGAACGCACCTACGAATATGTGATTGCATTAAGAGCTGTTGCTTCTGTTGATGGCATGACTGCTGACTGGGTGCATATTCCATATGAAATTCTTGCTGATATTAGCAATAAAATCATCAATCGTGTAAAAGGGATTAATAGAGTAGTGTACGACATTAGTTCTAAGCCTCCTGCTACCATAGAATGGGAATAATTAAATGATAAAGAAAGCCATTATTTGTTCACTGATACTGTTGTTTGCGCTTGAGCAAGCAAAGGCCAATGCGGTTAAAGCTTTGCCTTTTGAAAAGGAGTACCGTGTGGCTTTAATGTTGCCATTTTGTTTGGGCAATCCTGACAAATGGAAGGTGAGAGATATCATGGCAGATTATTATGAAGGGGTTGAAATGGCTGTTGCTGCAATGGAGGCCCAAGGGCTTAAAATGCAATTGACGGTTTTAGATACCAAACAAGATAGTTTAGAGGTGATTCGTTTATTAAAGGAAACACCAGACTTAACCCAATACGATTTAATCATAGGCCCTGTATACGATAATGAGTTATTTGAGGTTGAGAAATTTTGTTCGGTTTACAATATTCCTTTGGTATCACCATTAAGACCATACAACAAAACACTTAATACAGAGTTTCCATTGATCAATTGCTCTGCTACCGATAGCATGCAAATGTATTACAATGGTCAAATGGTAGCCAATGTCTTTAAAAACTTTCAAGTGGTTTTGGTAGATGATCAAGTTAAAGCCAGTAAAACCTATGCGGCCAAACAATTTAAATTGGGCTATGAGTCCATCTTAAATAAGCCTTTTACAGTGGTGGATGGTAAAATCACAACTGTGGCTTCAGTATGGAATAAAAAAGATTCTGTGTTGGCGTTTTTTCCAAATAAATCTTCTTCAAGTTGCAATTTAGCCATTGGTTTGTCTGCTAGCTTGCCAGTCATCGCATTGGGCCCAGCAGAGTGGTTGGCTATAGATAGAATGAATTATGGCAGCTTGAATAGATTGTATTTTTACGATACTTACAGCGTGCCTTATAACGATACCACTTACAAGCAATTTCGCAAACAATACCGTTTAAAATACGGCGGAGACCCTGAGCGTTATACCTTTATTGGCTATGATCAATTTGTGTTTTTTAGCACAGCCTTAATGGCCTTTGATACGCGATTTATTGATCAGGTTTTAAATAAATCTTTCCGTTCAACCCACCGCAATTTTCAATTTGTGAAACGCGGTAATGTGTATGAAAATGCAGGAACAAACTTGTTTTACTACCAAGACTATAATTTATACAAAGCACTTTGGAGGTATTGAAACCATTTCGATTAAAGGTGGTTCAATCCATTTTGGAAGGCTATGATCATCAAAAGGCTTTTCATTTGTACTTTGCCCATTTGTGCCAACAAAATAGAAACTGGGGCAGCAAAGACCGCAAGATTTACAAAGCTATATGTTATGCCTATTTTAGATTGGGGCATTTAGTGTCTACATGTTCTATTGAGGAAGGCATTCAAATGGCTGTAAAGGGTATGAATGATGGTTTTGCTGATGTGAACAAAGCCGCAATTTTCCCATATGTAGAAAATTGTACTGATCAGTTAGCAGATATTCATTGGTTCGATTGTTTATTGCAACAAAAACCAGTGTATTTATGTGTTCATCCTAAACACTTAGCTTCAGTGAAGCAGTTCATTCAAAACAATGGTTTACCAATTGTATACGAAGACGCTAATTGTATTGGATTGGCCCCTAATACGGCTTGCGATGAAATCATTCAAAGGGGATGGGCATGGGTAATGGATAAAGCTTCTCAAGCTATTGCCGCTCAGGTTGAAATCCATAACAACGACTCTGTTTGGGATGCTTGTTCCGGAGCAGGAGGTAAAGCACTTTTTTTGAGCGCATTTAAGTCAGGCCCTTTCCATTTGACTTGTAGCGACAAGCGTTTATCTATTTTGGATAACCTTAAAGAGCGTTTTAAAACATTGCAATTTCAGCAACCTAAGGTTGAGTTGGCAGATTTGACCCAAGGGTTTCAATTGCCAAATTTATACGATGTGATTGTTTTGGATGTGCCTTGTACTGGCAGTGGTACTTGGGGTAGAACACCAGAACACATCGCTCATTTTGATTTACACAGTATTCAATCGTATCAGATTTTACAGCAGAATATTTTTGCAGAGGTGATCAAACACCTTCAACCTAACGGGCGTTTGTATTATATGACTTGTTCTGTGTTTAAAGCAGAGAATGAAGACAATGTGGCTTATTGGAGTAATCATTACGATTTAAAAGTGCAACAGTCCAATTATGCCTTCGATGAAAAGGGCCTGTCTGATGTGCTCTTTTGCGCAGAGTTGACTAGATAATCTTATATTTGTTGATATGTGTGGCCTAGCAGGGATATATGGCAAAATCAACAATGAACATTTGTTGTCTTTGCAAAAGATGTCTGAAGCCATTCAACACAGAGGGCCTGATGCTGAAGGTACATTTTCAGATGCACAGGTGGCTTTGGCTCATAGGCGTTTGTCTATCATTGACCTGAGTGATAGCGCCAATCAGCCATTTAAGGTGGCAGATTTGCCTTATGTACTGGTTTTTAATGGTGAAATTTACAATTACAAGGCTTTAAAAGCCGCATTAGGGACGTCGTTTCAAACGGATTCTGATACAGAAGTATTGTTGCGCGCTTTTCATGCTTGGGGCCCTGATTGTGTTAAGCAGCTTCAAGGGATGTTTGCTTTTGCGATTTACAATACCGATACCAATGAATTGTTCGTTGCAAGAGATCCTTTGGGGATTAAACCTTTTTATTATTGTTATTGCAATGGGCTTTTTGTGTTTGCCTCAGAAATGAGAGCCCTTTTGAAGAGTCATTTGTTTGAACCGCGTTTGCAGTCTCAAGCATTGCATAGTTTTTTAAGGTATGGTTTTGTGCCAGAGCCTTATACGTTTATTGAGGGGCTGATGCAATTGCCTGCTGCTCATGCAGGTTTTGTAAAAGCTGCTGAGATTGAGCTTAAGGCTTATTGGACGGATGATGTCAATCAAGCTCAATCACAAACAGAATTGTCTGATCTTAAGACTTTGTTGGCGTCTGCAGTTAAAAAGCGCATGGTGGCAGATGTGCCCGTTGCGGCCTTTTTATCAGGTGGTATTGACTCTTCGGCAGTGGTGGCTTTAATGAGCACAGATGCGGAGGCTAAGATTTCAACCTATACGGTGGCTTTAGATGAGCAGTCATTGAATGAAGCGGAATACGCTCAAACAGTAGCAGATATTTACCATACAGAGCATCATTGTTTAAGGCTAAAAGCCCAAGCGGTTTTAAAGGCGTTTGATGGTTTTTTTGATGCTATGGATGCGCCCACGGTTGATGGTATGAACGTGTATTTGATTACTCAACAAGTAGCGCAAAAGGGGGTTAAAGTCGTGATGTCTGGGGTAGGAGGTGATGAGTTGTTTGCAGGTTATCCTGGGTTTAAACAATGGCATAAGCTTAAACCTTGGCGTAAGGTCTTAAGTGTATTAGGGTTTAAGTATTGTTTAAAGGCTTTGATGAAATTGTCTCAGCATAAAGTCTTGTTGCAATTGCATACCTGGTTGACTCAACCTGATGCCCCTTCCTTGAATGCCTTTTATGCGGCCAAACGCAGTTTGTTTACAGAGCAGTTTTTAGCAGCGATGTTCTTACAGCCTGTTGGTCCTTTTGCCCTCAATACTAAAGGCTTAAATGAGTCTGAAAGTGCAGTGTCTGACTACAGTTTATTAGAGTTGAATAATTACACCAGAGAGGTATTGCTTAAAGATATGGATCAGATGGGCATGGCCTTTGGCGTTGAATTGAGAGAGCCATTGTTAGACCTTCAATTATTGGAGCGTGTTTTAAAGACTTCAGATAATACCAAACTAAAGGGCGATACCAATAAACCCTTATTGGTAAAAGCCATGGGCGATTTTATGCCTATGTCATTGATCAAACGGCCTAAAAAAGGTTTTACTTTAGATTGGGACCAATGGCTGCGCAATGATTTAAAACCTATGTTGGATGAAGCTGTTAAGGCATTGTCACAGACCCAATTGTTTAACCCCAAAGCCTTAGAAGCGCTTCAGCAGAAATACCAGGCAAAACACCCTTCAGTGAACTGGGTACAAGTATGGTCTTTGGTGGTCCTTCACCAATGGTTTAAACGCCACTTGCCAGAGTTATTTAGTCATTAAATACAGGCTTTTGTTGAGGTGTTGGCTTTTTATTCTCAATTCAATTACTTGACCTGCTGGAGTTGATTTCGAAATAGCTTCCTTCGCAATGCTTATGGTCCTGTTTGATTTTGTAGAAGTTGGCTCAAAGTCAAATTGGCGAAACGGTTTAGGGTAGTTTAATTGAAATAATTCAACGGTTATTGCATCATTGTTGTTGTCCGCGATAAATTGGATGTCATAAGTATTAGCAGACTGGTTGTCAATTAAAATTGGGCTGAATTGTTTGAACGCATCAGCTTGAGGTAAGCCTTTTGAATACATGGAATTGTTCATGTAAACCACTGTGTCTTTATTCAATATCCTTGTGTTCTTTTGTAAGGTTAATAGCGGTGCGTTAATGGTATGTGAGAACCATTGGTAGGTAAGTGTTGATTTTTGAACAATTAAACTTTTGCTTTTTCCGTAAGTGAATATCGAATCAATTTGATTGGTAACTTCAACTATTCTTAGCGTGTTGAGAAAGGTGTCGTTGTTCAGGATTAACGTGCCATAGCCATCAATCTTTTTTTGTGTATTGATGTCATTTGAAAAAGTGTATTTGCAAAAATCCTGTATTTTATAATCTTTTGATTGAAATGAATCACCATACTGCAATGGGTATTGAAGCACTATAGCTGGTGATTTATATTTTGAATATTCGCCATTGTTCTTATCTGCATTATAGCCCATTTGCCCTAATTCATAATAGCCACTTGAGTCAAATTTGAAATAGTTGAACAATAGAAAATCACTACTCATTGCTAAATTAGCTTCAGGAAAATACTGATAATATGGCGTTTGTTTTACGTCGATATAATGGAGTTCAAAACTATCTAATGAATTTATGTTTTGAAAGTTCCAAATGCAATTTGGGCCTGATGCCCCAGATTGGAAATACAGTGAATCCAAACTCAAAAATTGATGACAAACTGTATTCGGTTTTATTGAAGAGATTGTGGTTTGAGCTTTGATAGTTAAGCCTGACAAGAATAATGTTAAAATTATAAATTTTTTGTATACAATTGGCATACTACAATTATACAAATTTCAGCTAATAAGTTATATTATGATTACATTTTAAATGTTGATGAACTATGAACAGTTAACGCAATGCATTAATGTCAAATTAATGTCTTATATTTGATAGAATATTGATTTATGTTTAAGCTTACTGGTTTAATTTCGTTTTTGTTTGTTGTTCAAAGTCATGCACAAGTTTTGACTTTAACAGATGATTTTGAGTCCAAACGAAATGTGCCAAATTGGATAGGAGACAATTGCATAATTGATACTTGTGTGAGCAATCCTTTGCTGAAGTTGCCTAATAATTCAACTAAAGTTTTAAGGTATACAGACATTGGGGGGCAATATGCCAATCTTAGAATCAATACAGGATTTAATTTTAACTTAGAAACCAGTAGTGTGTTTAGTTTCAAGTTGTATGTACCATCAAGTAGTATAACAGGGAGTCAAAGCAATCAAGTCTCATTAAAATTACAAAATGGCAATCTAGGAGCTCCATGGTCTAATCAATGTGAAATTATTAAGCCAATACTTTTAGATGAATGGCAGATCTTACAATTTGATTTTAGTAAGGATACTTTCATTAATTTGGATCCTAATTCGCCTCATCCTTTAAAGCGATTTGATTTCAATCGAATTGTTATACAAGTGAATGGTGAAAACAATAATGCTTTGGTAACGGCTTACTTAGATGATTTTAATTACCAAGGCAATCAATCTGTTTATAGTGCCTTAGTTTGGAGCGATGAATTCAATGGCAATGGAATGATTGATACGGCTAAATGGCATCATCAAGTAAAATTACCTAATGGCAATTCATGGTTCAATGGCGAGCTACAACACTATACTAATAGATTGACAAATTCTAGTCAAAGTGGCGGGGTTTTAACACTTACGGCCAAAAAAGAATCGTTTACAGATCAGAGTGTAACGAAGTCATATACTTCAGCAAGGTTAAATTCCAAGTTTGCTTTTAAATATGGTAGAGTAGAAGTGAGAGCCAAATTGCCCAAAGGCAAAGGCACTTGGCCTGCTATTTGGACCTTGGGTAAAAGCATCATTGAACCCGGGGCATACTGGTCAAATCGTTTTGGGACATTGAATTGGCCAGCTTGTGGTGAGATTGATATTATGGAACATTGGGGGACAAATCAAGGGTATGTCCAAAGTGCAATTCATACGCCTTCAAGTTTTGGCAATACTGTTAATTTAGGCGGTCAATTAGTGTCCAATGTAAGTGATTCATTTCATGTCTATACGCTAGAATGGTCTGAAACTAAATTGCTATTTAAAGTTGATAACATAACCCATTATGAATACAATCCAAGTGTAAAGGATGCTAATACTTGGCCTTTTAATTCAGAACAATACTTGTTGTTAAACATAGCCATTGAACCTTCAATTGAATCCAGTTTTAACCAATCTTCAATGGTGGTAGATTATGTGAGGGTGTATCAAAAACCTAGTTCTAACATTGTTTTAGAAACATACGAACCAGCAGTTTTGTATCCTAATCCTGTACAATCCGTTTTGAACCTACAACACAATCAAACAGTTTCAGCTCTTAGAATACTATCTGTTTTGGGACAGGAGATGATGGCGATTAATAACGTACCTTCGGAAATGTCAATAGATGTATCTATGCTTCCACCTGGCATTTACATGATTGAATTTAATCGTGGAAATGCCTTGTCATACCAGTCTTTTATTAAGCATTAAAGTCTATTATGGGGCTATTGATGTTTCAATAATCCTGGCAAATGTAATTGGACAGATATAAAAAGCTCAATGATCGAATCAGTTGTAATAATCATAAATTTTTCTTCCAACCTTCGCCATTATGGCTTCAGCTTTTTCGGGTGATAACTTAAAATCATTGATGAACATACTGATTAATATTATCCCTTTTTTACAGCGGATAATGCCAACATCGTTGATGGCAATGTGAAGACTGTCTGTAAAGAAGGTGCCAGTTTTATGGGCTATTGAAACAGTTTTAGGTAATAGTGCTTTTAATCTTTTGGGCCCAGTGGGGGTGCTGAGCATACATTGGTACAACCAATCTCTGTATTGATCAAGATGGTATCGGTTCAAGTAAAAATCAAATAACAATTGGTTCATTACAATAGGGGTGGCGTAATTGCTTCTGAGGTTGTCTAATGTCATTGCTCTGTAACCAGTTTGAAATCGCATACCTTGATATTGATTTTGGTGTAAAAAAGAATCTATCACTTGAGCGCCTCCTAATGCATCAATGATTTTATCAGTGGTAATGTTGTCGCTTAGTTTTATTGATGCTTCAATGGCTGTTTGTAATGTAATATCAAAGGTTTGGGTATAGCCATTAACGACTGGACTATGCGTTTCTCTATTGAGGTCTATTGAATCTATACTTAGCAATGAGTCTAATCGCATTTCTTGATGTCTAACTTTCGCCAAAGCCAACATAGCAATTGGGAGTTTGGCAACACTCATAAGTACAAAGCTATCTGAGCCTCTGTAGGTATATTGTGGCTGTCGTTGACTATTTTGCTTATGATCGTAATTGCCAGAATCTGCATAACTTATGAAATCAACCGCTAAACCAATTTTTGCATTTTGCTTAGATAAATAATGATCGAGTTTACTCCAAACTATTTTCGAATCTTCTGCTTGTTTGGCATAAGTGTTTACTGCACTTAAAGGCAAGGCGTATAAGCAGATTATGAGTATGATGAGAAAAGCATGCTTCAATTTATGGCCTTCAATACGCATATTCAAATGTAGTTAATTATGATAAATTGTTCGAGATAGATTTTCTTAGCTGGGATTACTACGTGGTCCCAAGGCTTTGAAGGTTCTGCACACTTTTTTGGTTGGCAAACATTTTTTCTAATTAGTGAGTTTGAAGAATGTGGAACTTTTCTAACCTTCTTAATAATTACCCCCCCCCTAAAAAAATATATTCTATTGTCAATTTGTGGAATTTATACTTAAAATGTAAGTTTGAAATATAATACAAGGCAAGACTTTGCAAAACTTAGCTAAGTCCACCCAAAAACAATGATATTGGCGAAAAAACATTTCGAGCATAGACAAGTTGTGTGCAATTAGTAGAAATAAACAAATCAAATTTTAAATGACATTGCGAAATAATTTACGAATTTATGTCGGACTTACTGCCTTGATTATTATGGTATTTTTACCTCAACATTATTTTAATTCAATGCCAGATGACATCACATCTTGTGTTCACGCTAGAGTATTTGGTGTAAAATGTCCAGGCTGTGGGTTTACAAGAGCCACATACAATTTTCTACATTTAAACTTTAAAAAAGCAATATCATTAAATCCAACAGTTATTTTTCTTTGTCCAATAGTTGCACTTGAAATACTTTGTTTAATAATAAAAGATGATGCAGTAAGGAAGGCAAGGTATTTTACATATACATTTTTTGTGGTGTCGCTTTTTTTCCTTTACTTAGTAAGAATTTTAAATATTTAAAAAAATATAATCATGAGATTAATCATTAAAATTTTATTGTCTATCGTAATTCTATGCGGTGGTAGTGCAATAGCACAATTAATTGCCCAAGCTATGGGTAACAGGGTTTCGACAGGCGGAATTGGACCTTTTATTATATACCCCGCCATAATTGCTGGTATTTGGGCTGTTTGGAAATATAACCCTGAAAAAATAAATGATGATAAACATAACCTGAAAAAAGACTAAAAATGTTTATAGATTATTATGCAGTACTAAATATTAGCATCGATGCTGATCCGGCTGAGATAAAGACTGCATTTAAAAATCAGGCACTAAAATGGCATCCGGATAAAAACCCGGGCGTCGATACAACACAAAGAATGCAATTAATCAACGAGGCGTATTTAATTCTAAAAGATTTAGATGCACGTCGAAGATACAATATCGAATATCTCAATTATAAGAAAAAGCAAAATCAAGCTAATCAAAAAACTCACAATGAAAATCAGTGGGAAGAGAAAGTAAAATCTCAGGAAAATTATAATCAAAGATTTGAAGACGATTCTTATGAAATTTTTGATGAGCAATTAAAAAAATGGATGTCAAATGCTAGAAATCAAGCTGTTAATTTGACAAAACAAACTATAGATGATATAAGAGGTATGTCTAAAGTTGGTTGTCAAGCTATAGTTGAGGCAGTATTAGGTGGGGTTGTAAAATATTTTGTTTGGGGCATAATTATTTTTTTAATATTAAAAGCCTGTCAAAAATTATAAAGCAAAGAACTGCAAACAACAGCGTGTAAGCAATATTGCTTTGCCGCAGACGCAACACAAGGCAACATCTCATACACACGAACCGTTAGCCGTAAATTTAAATTGTTATTAATTTTTGTTTTTGTCTTTTTAATCCAATTTTAAGTTTTCAATTGATTTTTATGCAATAAACACATCCACTCAAGCGAGCTTGGTGTTATATGCTGGGATTACTGCGTGGTCCCAAGGCTACGAAGGTTCTGCACAAGACAATAACCATTAACAAGTTTAATGGATTTTTATGCCTTAATCTCTCAATTTAAAGCGCGCTTTAATTGTTGGCTGGGATTACTGCGTGGTCCCAAGGCTGTGAAGGTTCTGCACAAGACAAAATCAATTGAAAGTTTTCAATTGTTTTTTATGCAATAAACACATCCACTCAAGCGAGCTTGGTGTCTGTTTATTATTGCATAAAAAAAGCCTTCAGAAGAAGGCTTTTGTCTTGTGATCCCGCTGGGACTCGAACCCAGGACCACTACATTAAAAGTGTAATGCTCTACCAGCTGAGCTACGGAATCGAAAAGAGTGGTGCAAAAGTAAGGTTTTTATGGATTAATGCAAATCAAAATTTAAAAAAATTAAACATTGAACCTGAAATGCATGCAATCACCGTCTCTTACAACATATTCTTTGCCTTCAACACCTAGTTTTCCGGCCTCTTTTATGGCAGTTTCAGTGCCGTATTTTAAATAATCGTCGTATTGAATCACTTCAGCTCTAATAAAGCCCTTTTCAAAATCTGAGTGAATAACGCCAGCCGCTTGAGGGGCTTTCATGCCTTTGGTAATGGTCCAAGCTCTCACTTCTTTTTCACCCACTGTAAAGTAAGTAATGTAATTCAGCATCTTATAAGCCGCCTTAATCAATTTGGCTACACCACTTTCTTCTAGGCCTAAATCCTTTAGGAACATAGCGCGTTCTTCAATATCTTCTAATTCTGCAATTTCAGCCTCAGCAGAAGCGCAAATTACCATCACATCAGCGCCTTCTTCAGCAGCTAACCCTCTGATTTTATCTACCCAGGCATTGCCATTAGGTAAACTCTTTTCATCAACATTGCATACATACAATACTGGCTTGGCGGTCAATAAATTCAAATCAGCACACAAGTCCAATTGCTCTTCTGTTAATTCATTCAAGGTTCTAGCGTTTAAACCTTTTAATAAATGGGCTCTGTATTTCTCACAAGCATCTGCAATCTTAGCCGCTTCCTTATCACCAGCTTTGGCTTGTTTTTGAACTTTCTGTAAACGGTTTTCTACCGCTTCTAAGTCCTTTAGTTGAAGCTCTGTATCAATGATCTCTTTATCTCTAATAGGGTCAACACTGCCATCAACGTGAATGATGTTGTCGTTGTCAAAGCATCTCAACACATGTAAAATCGCATTGGTGCTTTTAATGTTGCCTAAAAACTGATTGCCTAAGCCTTCGCCTTTACTTGCGCCTTTAACCAAACCTGCGATGTCTACAATTTCTACTGTGGCAGGCACAATGTTTTGAGGTTTAGCAATTTCAGTCAGCTTCTGCAAGCGTTCATCAGGCACAGTAATGACACCTACATTTGGCTCAATTGTGCAAAAAGGGAAATTAGCAGCTTGGGCTTTTGCATTGCTCAAACAATTGAACAGGGTAGATTTTCCAACATTGGGTAAACCTACGATTCCACATTGTAAAGACATGATTTAATTGAATTTTATAATTATTGCTTAGCAATCTCACCTATGTCTTTAATGATCTTCATGGTAAGATTACGAGCAGTGGTTTCTGATTTGCTTTCGGCGTAAATACGTATAATAGGCTCGGTGTTTGATTTTCTTAAGTGTATCCACTCTTCATCGAAATCAATCTTTACACCATCAACTGTATTGATATTAAACTTCTTGTATTTCTCTTTGATTTGCTCCAATACATTGTCTGCATTGATATCCGCAGTCAATTCGACTTTATTTTTAGAAATGATGTAGTTAGGGAAACTCATTCTAAGGGCCGTACAAGATTTACCTGATTTTGCCAATGAACTTAAGAACAATGCAATGCCCACCATGGCATCTCTACCATAATGCAATTCAGGGTAAATGATACCGCCATTGCCTTCACCGCCAATAATAGCATTG
Organism: Bacteroidota bacterium; assembly: GCA_030832905.1. Classification (GTDB taxonomy): domain Bacteria; phylum Bacteroidota; class Bacteroidia; order NS11-12g; family UBA955; genus JABMMZ01. The sequence goes on along the minus strand of JAURIG010000020.1, from coordinate 10,983 downwards.
GTGGCTTTCATCATTTCAACCACATTCACCTCTCCAACAGCACTTGCAGCATATGAACCGCCTTGTTTTTCAGTAATATCTTTCAGCGCTCTGGTAGACGATAAATTAGAGACCGTATTGCCAGCGCCAGTTTGTTTCAAAATATAATCAGCTACTGCTACTAAGGTGTATTCTTCTCCAAACATACCACCATCCTCACACACTAAAGCCAATCGGTCTACATCTGGATCAACACAAATCCCCAAATGGGCTTTTTGATTCTTAACCATACTTGACAATTGGGTCAAATGTTCTGGCAATGGCTCAGGGTTATGTGCAAAATGACCAGTTGGTTCGCAATTCAATTCATGAATAGTTTCAACCCCTAAGGCTTTTAACAACATAGGGACAGCAATGCCACCTGTTGAATTAACAGCGTCTACAACGATAGAAAACTTCTTTTCGCGAATGGCTGCCACATCAACCAAAGGCAGAGCCAAAATAGTATCTATGTGTTTTTGAATGTATTGTGAATTGGTCTTGTATTGACCAAGTGCAGTCACCTCAGCATATTCAAAAGCTTGTGCTTCTGTAATTTGTAAAATGTGTTCTGCTTCTTTTGCAGATATGAATTCGCCTAAATGGTTAAGCATTTTTAAAGCATTCCACTGTTTAGGGTTGTGGCTTGCAGTTAATATTATACCACCAGCTGCGGCTTCTAATTTAACCGCCATTTCTACTGTAGGAGTAGTTGATAACCCCAAGTCCATAACATCTAGGCCCATACCAGTTAAGGTAGCACAAACCAAGTCAGAAACCATTTTGCCAGATAAGCGGGCGTCTCTTCCAACAATCACTAATTGTCCATGATCTTGGGTTTTAATCCATGAGCCATAGGCAGAAGCAAATTTAACAATGTCAATAGGGGTTAAATTCTCTTCAGGGGCTCCACCCACAGTACCTCTAAAACCAGAAATAGATTTAATTAATGTCATTTAAATTAGGGATGCAAAGGTAAATATTTAATAGGTATAAAAATAATAGATTACCAACATTTTTCCTGTTGAAATTTTTTTAAAATTTAACTTGAAGTTTTAGATTCTCGACGTAAAAAATGCTTAATTGCATAGGTCAATCAAAACTCAAATCAATGTATTTTATTGGGTTAAAACGATTAACAATTGATAAATGAAGCGAAAAATTAAAATTACGAATAGAGAGTTAAGTTGGTTGTCTTTTAACGATAGAGTATTGCAGGAGGCTAATGATCCTGAAGTGCCACTCTTAGAGCGCTTAAAATTTCTAGGCATATTTTCTTCCAATTTGGATGAGTTTTTCAGGGTGAGAGTAGCAACCAACAAACGCATGTTGCAATTAAATGCCTCTGCTCATCCACATATGAGTAAAAAGGAAATCAGAGAATCCCTTCATGATATTTACAATAAGGTGGTTATTCAGCAAGTTAAATTCAATCAGATTTACACCAAAATTCTAAATGAGTTTAAAGAGAATAATGTGGTGTTTGTTAATGAAAAGGAAATCAATCTACAACAGAATTTAGAGGTCAGAAAATACTTTAAAGAGGAAATCGTCAATACCATTTTTCCGCTGATCTTAGATAACAAACGCGCCTTTCCATTTTTACGCGACAACACAGTATACCTGGCTTGTAAACTCAGCAATACGTTTACAAAAGATTTTAAGTATGCTTTGATACCATTGCCCACTAAGGTCAAAAAACGATTTTACCAATTGCCTAAATTGGGAGGGGTAACCTATATGATGTTTATTGATGATGTTATCCGTTGTAACTTAGATGTGGTATTCTCTAGCTTTGATTACAACCAATACGAAGCCTACACCATCAAATTGACCCGTGATGCAGAAATTGATATAGAATCTGATGTTAGCACAGACATGCTTGATAAACTTAAGAACTCTCTTAAGCAAAGAAAAAAGGGGCAACCAGTTAGAATGATTTATGATCAGCAAATGCCTAAAGATTTATTGGCCTTTATTAATCGTAAATTAAAGCTGAATAAAGACGAGTTGATACCAGGGCAGAGGTACCATAATTTTAGAGATTTTATTGGTTTCCCAGATATCAAAAAAACAGACCTCAAATACAAATCTATTGAACCGATTTATTTGCCAGAACTGGACCATGCTAAAACCATGTTCCAAGCCATGCAAAAACGCGATTATCTAATCAGTAATCCTTATCAACCTTTCGGGTATGTTGTCAGAATGTTAAGAGAGGCCGCCATTGACCCTCAAGTAGAAACCATAAAAATCACCTTGTACCGCGTTGCTGAAAATTCAAATGTTGTCAATGCCTTAATTAATGCCGTTAAAAATGGCAAAAAGGTAATCGTTATGATGGAGCTCAAAGCCAGATTCGACGAAGAGCACAATATTTATTGGAGCAACAAATTGAAAGAGGAGGGCGCCACAGTGTTGTTTACAATTCCGAGTTATAAGGTGCATTCTAAAATGTGCTTAATTAGCCGCCGTGAGAAGAAGGACTTGGTGCATTACGCCCATTTAGGTACCGGCAATTATAACGGCGAAACATCAAGAATATATTGTGATCATTCTGTTTTTACCAGCAATCAAAAACTAACGATTGAAATCAATAAGGCCTTTAAACTCATTGAAAAGTTTCAACCTCAAAATTACAAATTCAAACATTTATTGGTGTCTCCTATTAATTTGAGGTCTGAATTCATTGCAAAAATCAACAGAGAAATTGCCAATAAAAAGGCCGGCAAGCCCGCTTTCATCATCATGAAAATGAACAGCTTGGTTGATACTGAAATGATCAATAAGTTGTATGAAGCCAGCCAAGCAGGTGTTCGCATTGATTTGATCATTCGCGGCGTTTGTTGTTTGACCGCTGGTGTCAAAGGGCTGAGCGAAAATATTCACGCCATAAGCATTGTAGACAAATATCTTGAACACGCCAGAATCTATGTGTTTGGCAATGCGGGCAAGTCTGAAATGTATATGGGGTCTGCTGACATGATGACCAGAAACCTCGACCATAGAATTGAGGTTTGTTTCCCGATTTTGAGTCAAGAGGTGAAAGATGAAATCAATATGCTCTTGCAAATACAATTATCAGACAATTGTAAGGCCCGTATACTAGATCCTTATCAAATCAACGAATACAAACCAGGCGGTTTGCCAAGAATTCGCTCTCAAATGGAGTTCTACAATTTTCTTAAAAAGAAATATTTAAGGCATTAAACGGCAGATGCAGCCATGCCTTCAGGTAAATGTTTGAATTGATCAAAAGGTGCTTGATTAAGCCATAAGGCCTCATGGTCTTGATTTAAAATGACCGGCATACGGCATTTTGTATTATGAATCTCTCTCATAAAGCCTTCGGCCTCGGTGGTCACTATGGTATAGCTAGGTCTTAGTATGCCTGAAATAGGGTCTTGCCATAGGCTGTATAGTCCGCCAAAGGCAAATAAACCTTGATCAACTTTGTGGATCAAATACTTTCGTTTTTGTTTAATGCTTGGGCCTATTTGTTGCCATTCATAAAAGCCCTCACTGATAACCAAACACCTCTGTTGTAAAATTTGCTTGAATGAAGCTTTTTCCGCAAGCGTTTCCATTCTAGCATTGAGGGTGTTGTTTTGTATGCTATCATCTTTAGCCCAATGCGGAATTAAACCCCATTCAAATAAGTCGATATGGGTTTGGTCTTTATGGATAATAACAGGGGTTTTGGGATGAGAAAAACCATTGATTGCCTCCATAGCTTGGTAGTGTTCTGCTTGACGCATTTTGGCGTTGAAGCGTTGTTCTATGCTACTGGCTTTTTGAGTCAATTTACTGTGAAAACACATGTTTAATCTAATTGAATGTTGATGATATCGCTTAAGCAAGTGGTGTAGTTAGGCGATAAGCGTTCTTGTTTCATGCGCCAAGTGCGGCCGGGGGCTTGAGCGGCTAAACGCACTTTGTGTTTGCCCAAGCGTTTATTGAGTTGGTCAACAGTAGACATTAATAAGGGGTGGCGTTCATCTTTTTGTTCAAACAGATTGGTTTGTTCAATGTGTTGAGGCGTAATGTCCATTACCACAACACCGGCTTTTTTGTATTGAAAGCCTTCTTTAAAAATCATAGATAAGCCTTTGCCAGCGTATTTTACCAAATCAAACCCAGAGTTGCTTGGAATGGGTAAGGGTACAACAATGTTGCGGCTGTATTGCGGTAAATCTTTGCGGTGTTCATTGGTGTGAACAAACACCATAATGGCATTGCAATTTGATCTTTGAGCCCTTAGTTTTTCAGAACAAGAAAAGGCAAACGTGCTAACACGCTCTAATACCTGCTCGTATTCACTCATCATGAAATCAAATGATCTAGTGGTAGCAATACTTTGTTTTTTCTGAGGTAATTCTAAGCCAAGACTTGAACGCCCTAATAGTTCATGTTTTAAGCGAAGACCTACTATGGCCATCTCTTTTTTGACCCAAGCATCGTTCAAGTTTGTAAAGTCAAAGGCCTTATGAACCCCAATGTGTTTGAGGCGTTTGCTGTGGCGATGGCCAATGCCCCAAACGTCTTCAATGGGTAACCATTTTAATGCTTTTTGTCTTTTTTCGGCTGTGTCAATGGCGTATACATTGCCAGTGGTTTTAGCAAATTTTTTAGAGATTCTATTCGCCAATTTCGCCAAGGTTTTTGTGGGGGCAAATCCTATACTAACAGGAATGCCAGTGCTTTTTAAAATGCGTTGTCGCAATTGTTTGCCGTAGGCATTGAAATCAAAATCTTTAGGCATGTCATTAAACAACACAAAGGCTTCGTCTATGCTGTAAATTTCAATTTCAGGGGAGGCTTCGCGAAGGAGTTGCATTACCCTGGCGCTCATATCGCCATATAAGGCATAGTTAGAAGAGAATACCTGAATATGATGCTGTTTAAATGTGCTTTCGAATTGAAAGGCAGGTGCCCCCATCGGAATGCCCAAGGCTTTGGCCTCGTCGCTTCTGGCTATAACACACCCATCGTTGTTAGACAATACCACTATAGGCTTGCCATTTAAGTCAGGCCTAAATACCCTTTCGCAAGAGGCATAAAAGTTATTGCAATCAACCAGCGCAAACATTAAAAACTTTTTATCACATGTATCACTATTCCCCAAACTAAAAAGTGATTGTCTTCAGTTACTTGTATGGGTTGGTATTGGTCATTAGCTGGCATTAACCAACAAGTGTTTTTTTCTATTTTGATCCGTTTGACGGTAAACTCACCATCAATAAAACAAACAGCAATCTTGCCGTTTTTAGGGGATAGGCTTTTATCAATGATCAGTAAATCACCATCAGAAATGCCGGCATCTTGCATAGAATTGCCACGCACTCTGCCATAGAAAGTAGAGGAGGGGTGTTTGATCAATTCTTTGTTGAGGTCAATAGACAAATCAATAAAGTCTTGAGCAGGCGATGGAAATCCCGCGCTAATGCCACCTTCAATTAAGGGTAAGTCAAGTAAAACCTCAGTACTTGAAGTAAAAATATCCAAAGCTTCACTGTGGTGTAGAGGGGTTAATTTGACTTTAGGAATTGCCATAATTGAGGCTACAAAATACGGGTTTTTTTAAGACAATCTCTTCACCCAAAAGACTGTATTTTATTGTTTCACAAGTGGTCTGCCCAATTGGGAGGCACCTGCTACTAATTGGTAATAGTAATTGCCCGGTGGCAAGTTGCTGCCCTCTAAAATATAGGTGTTGGCCCCTTTTGGTCGCTCTTCATCCAATAAGGTCTGAATCAGTTGCCCTCTGTGGTCATATAAATACAATTGCACCCTGCCCCCTGTTGTCCAAAAATCAATTTGAGTAATGGTTTTGAAAGGGTTGGGATAGTTTTGCAGTAATTGTATTTGTTGGCTATTCACTTGGAGCGCATCAATGCCAAGACCTTGCTTAAAGATAGGCAAGGTGTCAAAGTGTTTGTTTAAGACCGTACTGTCAGTGGTGCTGATGGGCGTTTGAAACCAATCCACCAATACAGAGGCGTAGACTTGTCTGAAGTCATATTGCATAGGGACATTGTCATTTACACTCACAGTGCTTGGAATATTTGGATTATTGCCAATAATTGTCGGATTGACTTGGGTGCCAAATACAATTAAAGGTGCTGCAGCGCCATGGTCTGTACCTCGGCTATCATTGCTTTTGATGCGTCGGCCAAATTCACTGTAAGTCATGCCAGCTACGCGATCTGCAACCCCTAATTGTTCGCAGTCTGTTTGAAAGGCGGTGATGGCATCAGATACTTTTTTCCAAAGGTCTGCATGACTGCCGGTTTCATTGCCACCAGTCGCATTCACTTGATTGGAGTGGGTGTCAAAACCACCAATGCTAACTGTGTAAATAGGGGTTTTGAGTCCGCCTGCAATTAAGTTGGCCACAATTTTCAATTGGTCTGCAAGGGTATTGTTGCTCGGATAAGTTACTTTGTTGCTAACAGATTGAGCTGCTGCTTTTATGGTGGTATTATAGGCTTGTGTTTGTTGTAAAATTAAACGTACATAAGTCAATTCATGGCCAGCAGGGGTATTAGGCGCAGGGTCTACAGTGCCATTCACCAATTGGTAAAAACTACTTGGGTTAGTGATGGCCATACCTGTATTTGCCGTAGGCCCCATTAATGCAGTAGAAACACTATAGCCAATTGAAATGGCCAGAGGATCTGGGTCGCTGCTGCTTGGATAACCAACAGGAAATCCGGTGTAAAGGTCTTCTAAGTAACGCCCTGCCCAACCAGAATTTAAGTATTGATTGCTATCGCTGGCAGTATGCCAAATATCGGTTGCTCTAAAGTGAGAAAAGTTAGGATTGGGATAGCCAACGGCTTGGACGATGTTTAACTTTTGATTGTTGAATAAAGTTTGCAAGCCCGTCATGCTCGGATGTAATCCGGTACCATTGATGCCATTTAATTTTAAGACCTTAGTGTCAGGAATTAAAATGTTGTTTCTGGCGGCACTTAAGGTACTGTATTGGTCAAGTGGGATAATGGTGTTTAAGCCATCATTGCCACCATTGAGTTGTATCAAAACAAAGACGCGGCCATTTTTAGCAGAGGCTTGTGCTATGGCTTTTAACATCGGTGTTGCGGCATAGGCCTGAAAACGCATGCCATCAATAAAAAATGGCAACATGGCAGCTGGTATAGCGTGTTTTAAAAAATCTTTTCTTTTCATGGCTTATGCTAATTGATGTTCTGCTAAATCTAATAAATACTTAACCATTAATAATAGGCCGTTGTTAACGGTGGTTTTTTTAGTGCTATCATTGGGGTTGGCGATGTAATCGTTCCAAGCATTGGTCCAATACACATCATTGGTTTGACCAAACAATAAGGTGCTTTGCTTAAGACCGGTTTTTTGGTTGGTCGAAATGTCCATGGCGTAAAATAAATCTATGGTTTCTTGTATGAGTACGTTGGGGTCTGATGGGTCACTGCACAATTTGGCAAAAGCAATCAAATCAGCTTGGATTTTTTTACCAGTGGCATAGTTAACGCCAACCATAAGGGCTACCACATACTGTATGCGTTTGGGTAATGAGTCTGAGTTGAGCCAAAGTTCGTGGTATTGAGGATCCTGGTAATAGGCGGGCCAACCTGAAACATTCGGTGGATTCCCTAAATTCATGCCACTAGCTGCGGCCAATTGCCACATTAATAAATGAGAAGTATGCACATCTTCAACCGGATTTACGGGCATTTGAATTTGACATTGTTTGATGAAACTCGCATAGACATCCAATGGGTTTTTGATGTAGCAGCCAACGTTGTTGTTGTCGTAAAAGTGTGCACTTTTAAACAAGGTGCTCAATACGGGTTTGATTTCCCAATTCATTTTAAAGATGTCTGCCAAAGGAATGATCACATTGGTTTCAATGTTGCTATCAATCACATAATACACAAAATAGCGGTAAAGTTGTCTAACCACATGTCTTGCGACAACATCTTCTTTGGTAAAAATCATATTGATCAACTCATCGGCTTCACCAGCGCCAGCTTGTCCTGTCTTACCCGTAATGGTCGTGTTGTTAAAAAAGCTCGAGAAGGTTTTATTGGTGGTGTCATGTGCATTGCTGTCAAAGAAACCATTGAGGGTGCTGAAATTGATTCTGAAGCCAGTTAATACTTTAGCGGCTGTCTTGACATCGTCTTCTGTGTATTGACTGTCTGCTGATTTGCCTAGCGTAAATAACTCCATTAATTCGCGGGCGTAATTTTCATCTGGTGCGGTTTTGGAATTCACATAGCCATTCAAATAAATCAACATGGCTAAGTCTGAACTCACAGATTTAACAAGGTTCTTGAAATTGCCAACACAATTGTCTCTGAGTAGTTTATGGTGTCTGTAGGCTAATATTGGGCTGCCAACATTGTCAACTTCGGTTGCAAAGTGATTGTGCATGAACACGGTCATTTTTTCTCTGATATGCCTGTCTGGTCCGAGGATTTGTTGCATGCTCCAACTGTATAATGACCAGCGTCTTTGTGCCGTAAGGTTATTGTTGTCTGGGCCGTTTACCCAGGTTTGTCCTGAGGGGATATCGGGGTCAGTTGTATTGGCGTTATTGTAACCGTTAACTGGCGGATTAGGCGCTGTACTCGGCACATTTAAAATGTAATCAACCGCATCACTCATGCTCATAGACTTAAAAAAGGCGATGTCTGATCGGTTAAATCCAAATAAGGTTCTACGCAGTAAATGTTTGACTTGAGCATCGCTCCAAGCGCCAGTGTAGTTACTAATATTAGCAGCACCCAAATTCAAGTGGGTGGGCAGGGTTTGGTTTTGGAATTGTTCTGCAGATAAAGGTTTGGCCTTTGGTGCTTCAGACAATAACGACGCAATAAAATCTCTTCTTTGCATGAATTGGGTTTTTTATCAAATATACTTGTTTTTTTAAGTTCCTCATTCGTTGCCTGAACAAGTTGTCATAAAATCAGTTTAACCCTTTGACTTTGAGCGATTTTATTTTTCTTAACCAATTGTTGATAATCCCATAGGGTTATGTGGGCCTTTCAAAATACCTTTGTTGCTTGTGTTAATGGCCAGCTGGCACTAAGAGTATGAAATTGACGTTTTGGGGCGCCGCCCAACAAGTAACTGGGAGTATGCATCTGCTAACTTTGGACTCAGGGTTTCAGATTTTGATAGATTGTGGACTAGATTATGACAAACGTGATCAGTTTGAGGCCAATAACAAAAACTTTCCATTTTTTCCTGAAGACATTGATGTTGTGATCTTAACCCATGCGCACATTGATCATTCTGGCAACCTGCCTAATTTGGTCAGACAGGGTTTCAAAGGTCAAATTCTCTGCACTCATCCGAGTATTGAGTTGACTAAAAACCTATTGCTTGATTCAGTGAATGTGCAACAGATTGAGGGAAAGAAAAAACTCAGAAACAAAAAACAGCAAGCTTTTAAACACAGGCCTTCAAAGGCAGATCAAGTAGCTACTTTGTACAACAGGGTGCATGTAGACCAAACGGTTGAGGCCATGAAAGGCATTGGTTTTTACCAACCCTATAAAATTAACGATGCCGTTGAGATTGAATTGTATGAGGCAGGACACATATTAGGCGCCGCCTCTGTTAAATTAAGCATCCAAGAAAACGGCCGAAAAACCCACATAGGATTTACTGGCGACTTAGGCAATTACCAGTCACAATTGGTGATTGATCCTCAACCCATGCAAGGCCTAGATTATTTAATTAGTGAGAGCACTTATGGCGGGCGTTTGCACATTGATCATCAATCTGCCAAAACCTTATTGTTGGATTATGTCCTCAATACCTGTGTGAAGTACAAAGGCAAATTGGTTATTCCGGCCTTTAGTGTTGGTAGAACCCAAGCCATATTGTACACCTTTAATCAATTGTATTTAGAGGGGAAGTTAGAAGGTGTTAAGGTGTATACTGATAGCCCCTTGGCCATCAAAACAACGCGCTTGTATGCGGAGCACGTTGATCAATTAAATCAAGAAGCTCAGGATTTTTATAAAACCAATGGTACTTTGTTTGCCTTCCCTGATTTGTATACCTTAGAACGCAGCGAAGACAGTAAACTTTTAGCCACTATGCCGGAGCCAGCAGTCATTGTTTCTGCTGCAGGGATGGTTGAAGGAGGTCGCATACAAGAACACATCAGACACCATATTGGCGATACATTCAGCACCATATTAATAGCAGGCTTTTGTGCAGAGGGCACCTTGGGCGCAGAATTGTTAAAAGGTAGACCCAGCGTAAATATTGGTAAACGCCCAAAACAGGTTTATGCTAAGATTGCTAGAACCGACGTCTTCAGTGCGCATCCAGACCAAGCTGGCTTGCTAAAATATTATGATGCAGTTGGGGTAAAACAACTCAAGACCTTGTTTTTAGTCCATGGTGACAGCACTTCTATGACAGGCTTAAAATCTAAATTAGATGGGGTAGCAGTTGAAATCCCTTACCAGGGTCAAGTATACGAATTGAATTAAGGCAATAACGTATTTGGGTGCCAGAATACACTTTCAAATCCTTGAATTTGATCATCAATGATCACTATGCCTTCAGCTTCAAGCCGCTCTTGCATGCTTTGGCCTTTAAAATGCATTTTACCTGTTAGTAAACCTTGTCTGTTCACCACTCTATGGGCTGGCACAGGCTTGACTAATGTATGGGCATTGTTCATGGCCCAACCCACCATTCTGGAGGCGGATTTACTGCCCAAAAACTCTGCAATGGCGCCATATGTAGTGACTTTGCCGTAGGGTATTTGCTCTACGACTTGGTAAACCTGTTCAAAAAAATTTTCTGACTTGCTCATCATCGGCCAACTATTTTGGCAAAATTATTGTCTATAGTCTGAATAAAGAATTTAAATTTACCCACGATGTTTGTGCCACTAGTTATAATAGAAAAGTAAGTTTCTTTTTCAACAGGACTATGGACGGACTTTCTCGTAGT
>JAURIG010000209.1 GCA_030832905.1 Bacteroidota bacterium | reverse complement strand
GGCAACTGAAATCACTGATGCTAAGGAAATCCTCAAGGGCCGCAAGGCAGAAATCGTACTTTGTGGCGAAGGTGTCGTGGATCCACAGACCACCGTCGTACGGGTGACCACCTAACATAAGCGTCAGGCATTTGCCCTACGCTTAAGACTCAAGTTAGTAATACTGGGGTTAAGAAATTAGGTTGGCAAAATGGCTTACGCCGATGAAGAAGACACACCTTTAGCTGCAGCTGCGGCTGCGGCAGTCTACGTTCGACGTGGACTTAAAGGCACTTTCGCCAAGCCAAAACAAACCCGAATCATCACTATTGCCAACCAAAAAGGTGGCGTAGGCAAAACCACATCTGCGGTAAATCTGGCTGCATCTATGGCCCTTGCGGGCTTGAATGTTCTAGTGATTGACCTTGATCCACAAGGAAATGCCAGTACTGCCTTTGGAATTGACCATTATGAAGATGCCAGCGGATCCTTTGATGTTCTGTTAGATGGCGAAGCAATAGCCGACATGATGAGCGCCGCCGAAGGCTTTGATTCCTTGTGGGTATTGCCAGCAACGCTGGACTTAGCCGGGGCAGACATTG
>JAURIG010000208.1 GCA_030832905.1 Bacteroidota bacterium | reverse complement strand
TTTTCACCAACACCAGGAACCCCGGGAATATTATCTGCAGCATCTCCCCACAAACCCAAAATATCAATAACTTGGTCAACTCTTTCTATTTCCCATTTTTTTAGGATTTCATTCACACCTAAAATTTCATCAGGATTACCCATCCTTCCGGGTTTATAAATATGAACCCTGTCTTTTACCAATTGACCAAAATCTTTATCAGGGGTCATCATAAAAACGTCCATATTTTCAGCTTGCCAAGCCAATGTGCCAATAATATCATCGGCTTCATAACCATCCATTGAAATTACTTGAATGTTAAACCCATTCAAAATTTTGACAATATAAGGCAAGCTTTTACGCAAATCTTCAGGCATAGGATCTCTATGAGCCTTGTATTTTTCAAATTCAATATGGCGCTGAGTTGGTTTATCTGTATCAAAAACCACAGCAATATGCGTAGGTTTTTGTTTATTTAGGATGTCTAACAATGTATTTGTAAAGCCAAACATTGCACTAGCATTAATACCGGTGCTCGTAATTCTTGGATTTTGGCAAAACGCAAAAAAGGCCCGATAAACGAGGGCCATACCATCTAATAAAAA
>JAURIG010000207.1 GCA_030832905.1 Bacteroidota bacterium | reverse complement strand
CCAACCTCTGAAGGTATTGCTCTTAAAATCTCAGATGCTGCAGAGTCTGCCATCTCAGATGCTGATCTTGTTCTCTTTGTAGTTGATGCTCAAGTTGGCCAACAATCAGATGATGACGCTCTGATCTCCGTGCTTCGTAAATCAAAAAAGCCTGTGATGTTAATTGCCAATAAAGTTGATTCTGAAAAAGATGAACTGGATGCTCACTCGCTATGGAATCTTGGTTTAGGTGAACCACATTTTATTTCTGCAGCTCATGGAAGAGGTAGTGGTGATCTTCTAGATTTAATCGTTTCACAGCTACCCGAGGTTGGGGCGAGTCGAATAGATGATGGATATCGAAGAATTGCAATTGTTGGCAGACCAAATGTTGGAAAGAGCAGCCTTCTAAATTCTTTTGCTGGCTCTACTCGCTCGCTAGTTGATGATGCAGAAGGAACAACAAGGGATCCAGTAGATGAGCTAATTGATCTAGGCGATAAAACCTGGCGCTTTATTGATACTGCGGGAATTAGGAGAAGAGCCCATCAAGCCTCAGGCTCTGAGTATTACGCAGCCCTTCGAACTGAACGAGCCATTGAAAA
>JAURIG010000206.1 GCA_030832905.1 Bacteroidota bacterium | reverse complement strand
TGTCGGTAATTTTCCGCATTCAATTGGGATGGCCAGAAGGGACGTATCCTTGGATGGAAACTTTACTCGGTAAATGGGGTAAAGGTGGAAAATTGAGCCCAGAATTTTACATGGGATTGGTTACCATTCACGGTACCATCATGGTATTCTTTGTATTGACAGCGGGTCTATCTGGAACGTTCTCTAACTTCCTTATCCCATTACAGATTGGAGCGAGAGATATGGCTTCAGGATTCATTAACATGTTATCCTACTGGTTCTTCTTCCTTTCTTCTATGATCATGTTCGCTTCTCTATTCTTAGAGACGGGTCCTGCATCAGGTGGATGGGTAATTTACCCTCCTTTATCTGCCTTGCCTCAAGCAATGCCAGGTTCTGGTTTAGGTATGACGATGTGGTTAACAGCGATGACCTTCTTTATCGTATCTTCATTAATGGGTGGTATTAACTACATCTGTACGGTAATTAACTTACGTACACGTGGTATGACTTTCACGAAGATGCCTTTGACAATTTGGTCATTCTTCTTTACAGCGGTATTAGGTTTATTATCTTTCCCTGTATTATTATCAGCGGCATTATTGTT
>JAURIG010000205.1 GCA_030832905.1 Bacteroidota bacterium | reverse complement strand
TGTTGCATTGCCTCAACTTCAATAAACCCTTTATCCTTTCCATGCAGATTTAGATTACCTCCTGTAACCGAAATCATTTGAGCCTTTGTAGTTGCGGAAAGTGCTACAACAAAAAGGACTGTTAATAATTGTTTCATAATATTTGTTTTAATTGTTAGTGGAGAATGAGGGAGTCGAACCCACGACCTCTTGAATGCAAATCAAGCGCTCTAGCCAACTGAGCTAATTCCCCATAATGTAATGGCTGTGCGGTTTGTGTCCGGGTTTCCCCAAGTTTCCATTTCATTCTTAGCGTCTGTTCCGCCATTCATTTCTGAATCATTACATTGTGAACGGGATAGGATTCGAACCTATGGCCAACAGATTAGAAATCTGTTGCTCTATCCAACTGAGCTACCCATCCATAAACACAATCACTTCACATCTTCAAGTGTACAGATTACAGAGCTAATTGCATAATAATCTAATTGTGTTTTTGCGGAATGTACGGGACTCGAACCCGTGGGCTTCTCCGTGACAGGGAGACATGATAACCAACTTCACTAACACTCCGTAATACTAACTCATTTTCAATATGCACCACCCAC
>JAURIG010000204.1 GCA_030832905.1 Bacteroidota bacterium | reverse complement strand
ATCTAAATTTATGTTTGGATTTAGTGTATTCTGGACCTATTTATGGTTTTCTCAATTCATGTTGATTTGGTATGCTAATATTCCAGAAGAAGTTACTTATTTCAAAACAAGAATCGATGTATATACTTTACCATTTTGGGGAGCTGTAGTTATGAATTTTGTATTCCCATTACTTGTATTAATCAATACCGATTTCAAACGAGTAGCTCCTATTATTGTTGGTGCTGGTGTAGTTATTTTATGCGGTCACTATATTGATTTCTTTAATATGGTTATGCCAGCTACAGTTGGAGACCAATGGTTTATCGGTGTATCAGAAATTTCATCTGTTTTATTCTTTTTAGGATTGTTTATTTTCGTTGTATTTACTGCTTTAACAAAAGCACCACTTACTCCAAAACGCAACCCGTTTATAGAAGAAAGTAAACATTTTCATTATTAATATTTTAAATCAAATTACAAATGACAACTCTTTTGGTACTTATAGTTGTAGTTTTATTGGCAGTAGCCTTGTGGCAGTTAACAAAAATTTTCGACTTAACTCAAGTTGGAGCAAATGTTGACGACACTGGTGTAGCGAATGATAATG
>JAURIG010000203.1 GCA_030832905.1 Bacteroidota bacterium | reverse complement strand
CGTTTATCAACGGCGTTTGACAGTGTTACTTTATACGGCGAAGATCCTGCAACACGTCCGGATATTTTTGGAAAAATTGGTAATAGTGGTGTAAATATTGCCACTATCGATGATGCCAAAAAATTATACAGTGGCTTTGATTTGTGCGATCCAAAAACATCAGTGAGTATGACCATTAATGGTCCAGCTCCTATTATTTTGGCCTTTTTTATGCATGCTGCAATTGATCAACTTTGTGAAAAATGGATTGCATCTAATAATGCGCAGGATCTTGTTCAAAAAGCATTTCAAAATAAATATGGTGCTATCGCAGCTCCTCAATATGCGGTGTCAGATAGTGGCGATACACTTCCTGAAGGTAATAATGGACTAGGTCTTCAATTACTTGGATTAAGTGGCGACGAAGTACTACCTCCGGATGTGTATGCAACCATAAAAGCACAAGCGCTGTCTAGTGTGCGCGGCACGGTGCAAGCAGATATTTTAAAAGAAGACCAGGCTCAAAACACTTGTATTTTTTCTACTGAGTTTGCGCTTAAATTAATGGGTGATGTACAATCCTATTTTATCACCCATAAAGTACAAAATTTT
>JAURIG010000202.1 GCA_030832905.1 Bacteroidota bacterium | reverse complement strand
TGTGCATATTTGTAATCGCATGGATACGGTGTACATTCATCAAAAGCCATAATAATATCAGCACCAATAGTACGTTGGGTTTCCATTACGTTTTCTGGTGAAAAAAAGTGATAAGAACCATCTAAATGCGATTTAAACTTTACACCTTCTTCTTTAATTTTTCGTCGCCCTGATAATGAATAAACTTGGTAACCACCAGAATCGGTTAAAATATTTCTATCCCAATTCATAAATTTATGTAAACCTCCTGCTTTTTCTAATACGTCTAATTTTGGTCTTAAATACAAATGATAGGTATTTCCTAAAATTATATCTGGGTTAATATCGTTTTTCAATTCACGTTGGTGTACCCCTTTAACAGAAGCTACTGTCCCAACAGGCATAAAAATTGGTGTTTCAATTACACCGTGATCAGTTGTTATAAGTCCAGCTCGTGCTTGGCTTTGAGCATCTGTTTTTAATAAATCGAATTTCATTATACTATTTTAAAGGGCAAATATAATTTAAAAGATTAGAAGATAGAAGTTAGCTACTGGAAGTTTTTACAACTTTATAATAAAATTAACGCTAACGGATATTTAATGAAATAATTA
>JAURIG010000201.1 GCA_030832905.1 Bacteroidota bacterium | reverse complement strand
TTTTTTTCTTTATTTAGAAAATGCTTGAACAATATTATGGCATTTGAATCCTGCCTAAGTGTAATATGATTAAGCGCTTTATACCAGTAAGTTTTACTCAAACCGCTGTCAAGACCTAATGCAATGTTAAATATTGAGTCGGCTAATTTGAATAGTTTTTGCTTGTGAATAGAGAATCCCAACATTGTATAAATACTCCCATTATTGGGGTCTTCTTGGATTGCCAATTGGTAAAATTCACTGGCTTTTTTGTAAGCACCTTCATTCATGCACTGGTTACCAAAGGCAACATGGTTTTTAGCATCCTGAGCAAATGCATTGACTGTAATTAAAGTCAATGCACTTATCAATAGTCTTCTTTTCATTATTTTAAGATCATGACATGACCTTTCTCTTCATGTCTGATTTCATCAACGCCTATGAATTCCAATCTATAGAAATACAAATCTTGTGGCACCAACTCATTTTCATATTTACCATTCCATCCCATTTGAGGGTTGTCAGATTTAAAGAGTATTTCGCCCCAGCGATTGAAGATGATAAACTTGTAATTGATAGCATAAGAAAGGCCTACAGGTTTGTATGTTTCATTGATGTTGTC
>JAURIG010000200.1 GCA_030832905.1 Bacteroidota bacterium | reverse complement strand
AATTTTTCACAGAGTCTATTGTCAATCAAAGGTTTTTGGGTTAAATAATAATCAGCTTGCGGCGCTCGCTCAATAAAATTAATGATCTGAGCAATCGGTTGCGTATTCAAAAAAGCGTTGGGCCACAAACCAAAAACAGTGTTCCAGGTTAATAACCCAATGATCAGCATGGTATGGCTTTGACTTATTGGCGCTTCAAAGTGTTGAACCAGGTAAAAGACAAATAAGCAAGGCAACATGGCTAAAAATTCTGCATTGCCATCAGATACAAATGCAAATAAGATATGCAATACTATAGCGATCACAATCCAAGGTCTTTTTATAGGCTCTGTCTTATTTTTATGCGTTGACTTCAGTATTTTAATGCTGTTAATGCCGATTGCGGTCAAGGCTGGTAAAGCAATACAGGCTATGCCGGCATGTTGTTCTAGAATAGTCCAAATAAGCCCGTGAATCTGTATAAATGATCTTATACAATTAATGCCTGTTAGGGCCAAGTTATTCATCGACCAATGGATATGGGCGTGCTCATTTAAATACTCACCCAATACCAAAGATTGAAGTGTCCATGCATTCGAAAAATAAGCGACTAAAGCATAGGA
>JAURIG010000001.1 GCA_030832905.1 Bacteroidota bacterium | reverse complement strand
AACATTGAACTTATGACTAGCATTAGCCGTTGTCAATGTGTCTTTTTTACTGCCATCATCCCAACTCCAAATGTAACTGCTAATGCTACCAGCACTAATAGTAGAAGTAGACGTGAAGTTGTATTTGTTGTTTTTGAAACATTGGTTGTCGTTTAGTACATTGAAAGATACTGTTGGTTTAGGGTTAATGGTTAAGTTTCCACTAGGAGAAAAACAGGTGTAAGTAGGATTGGTTGAAGTTAATCTCACTTTGTAACCAGAACCAGCCACAGAAGTTGAGGGGATGTCAACTACCATAGTGGTCAGAACTGTATCGGTTTTAGTTGCTAATGTGAATGGAGTCGTGAAGTTACCAGATGCATCCGATAATTGTAATTTGAATATGTTGCCTGCAGAGAAGAAAACCCCTGTTTTGGTAAAACTCACCGTTAATTTACCGCCTGGGCAAACTGGGTTGGGCGAAAGTGTAATGCTAATGCCTTGAGTAGTTTCTGCATTGATAGTAGCGCTAGGTTCAACAGGGGCATAAGTTCTAACACGGCACCAATCTACTAATAAATTACCAGTACTTGAACACATTAATCCCAAGGCGGTATGTGTTGAAGCAGCTAAACTTGGTGTTGTTGAGTTAGTAATACTGCCAGCGGTAAAACTACCTATGCTTGAATTGGTGGCAGGCCAAGTAATGCCCCAAACGCCATTGGATTTTGCGCTGGCTGATGGGGTTGTTGTGGCTGTGTAACTATTACAACTCGCACTGGTTTGATTGTTAAAAAAGAAGCTGCCATTAGACCCTAAAGTAACCCCTGCAAATGTGGCAGAGTTTAATTGGGCTATGGTCGGGAAACTACCTGAATTCCACTTGACTTTCATTTCAGAACGGGTTAATCCTGTAAAAGTAGCATTGGTTCTAATGATGAGATCTGTTGCAGTGGTTAAATTGAAGTTGGCATTGCCGCCTGAAATACTCAAAGTGCCTGCTGCTGTGTTTTGATTGTATTTGGTCCACTTGGTGGTGTTAAGCGAAGTGCCAGTAAAATCATCGAAAAATGCAAAAGTGCTATCGCCATTTTGCAAAGCTGTTGCACACAAATTACCGTAGTACATATTGATGGTGCTAGATCCACTTGCCGGTAATGTTTTTAATTTTACCCAAATAACCGTTGCAGTTGTATTCATATTACTGTCAATCCAGTAATTGAGTTTACTGCATGATGCATCAGTAAAACGAATATCATCTCCATTGATGTTCATTTTTCCGGCAGCCACTAAAGCCGCAGTGTTCAATACCACTTTAACTTGAAAGTTGGTATAAGCTGAAGCATTGGCATTGGTTACAGTGATGCTTCTAGTGTATTTCCATTCAGGAAGACAAACTACAGCTTTAAGCTGCATAAAACTCACCAAAAGCAAGAGGGTAAAGAGTAGGCGTTTAATCATAAGATTGGTTGTCGCGGATTACTATAATCTACGAAAATAACCATTCTTTACGAAAAATAAAACCTTTATTTTACCAAAGTTGAGTATTGTCAAAATTGCCTGAACTCATTAGTAGGAGAACCGTTGGCGTTTGTTCGTTAGCCTTTAAATTGTTCGAGACAGTTGTTTTAAGGCTTTTGATATCTGAAATCGGGCTTACATGACTGCCGAATCCATTTGTAATATCTTGGTTCCCAATAGGTTCAAGTTTTTTATGAGCAATCACCTCTGGGTTGAAATACACAAAAGCTTGGTTGGCGGCTAACATGCTGTCAGCATATTGCGGTAAAAACGCTTTGTTTAAGCTACTGAAAGTATGCAATTCAAAAACCGCTATTAATTGATGCAGGGGGAATTGTTCTCTAACCGCTTGAATGGTGGCCTTGAGTTTACTTGGGGAATGCGCAAAATCTCTAAAAACAGTTAAATTTTTTGTTTCGTGCACTTTTTCTAAGCGTTTGGCAGTGCCTTTAAAACTACTTAAAGCCTGGTAAAAAGTGTCTTCATCTATGCCTAATTCTTGACAGACTTTACAGGCGCCTTCAGCGTTTTGAAGATTGTGTTCGCCAAAAATTTCCAAACTGTGTTTATCTTGTTTACCAATCACCACTTTATTGTTTCTGATATGGTAATAGGGCGTGTTGTAGGGTAAGCATTTTGCGGGACTGTATTGGGCTAATGCTGTTAGTTCTTTGTCGCCAGAGAAATACACTAATGCCCCTTGAGGGTTAATTGTTTCAATGAATAATTTGAACTGTTCAACATAGTTTTCCCAAGTAGGAAACACATTGATGTGGTCCCAGGCTATGCCTGTAATCATTGCCACATGTGGATGGTATTTTAAAAATTTAGGCACCCTGTCTAAAGGACTGGTAAGGTATTCATCACCTTCAATGATCATGAGCGGGGCGTCTGAGAATTTAACCATGGTTTCAAAGCCTTCTAATTGAGATCCAACTAAGTAATCAAAGTCTTTGCCTAGCACTTTTAGGACATGCATAATCATGGCTGTTGTAGTCGTTTTGCCATGGCTGCCACCAATTACCACTCTGGTTTTGTTTTTAGCGTGTTCATAAACATAATCAGGAAAGCTGTAAATTTTTAATCCTAAACTTTGAGCTTTTAACAATTCAGGATTGTCAGTACGCGCATGCATGCCTAAAATGATAAAGTCTAGGTGTTGGTCTATTTTTTCTGGAAACCAACCAAAGGCAGGTGGGCAGATGCCAGCTTGTTGAAGTCTTGAAAGTGCTGGTTCGAAAATTTCGTCATCACTTCCGGTAATGGTATGTCCGAGTTGATGAAGGGCTAATGCAATATTGTGCATAACGGCTCCACCACAAGCTAAAATATGAATGTTCATCTCAATACAAAGGGAAGTCTTTTGAAGTCAAATTGCAAATTCAAGTACTAACATTGACCGCTACAATAGACACTGCTTAAGCCCATTTTAATTTTGCCCAATAAGCCAATTGCCCAATCCATTCTTTTAGGCAAATTTCAAAGGTGTCTATGGCTTTGGCACTTGGTACTATAAGTTCATATAGGTCAAAGCTTTGCTTGGGGTTGTGCAGATAATGACAAGGGTAAAAGTCAGATTTTAAAAACACATCGCTGCACATTTTTACCCTGGGAATATGCCATGCACTGGTAAAAATAAGTGGCTTGCTTATAAGTTTCTTTTGTCTGAATATTTCCTTGCTAAACACTATATTCTCAAATGTGTTTTTACTTTGGTTTTCAATCAAAATATTGGAGTCAGGTATATTTAAAGACATTAAGTAAGTTTTGATGGCATCCGCTTCTTTAGCTTTTTGATGTATTAGTGAAGCACTTCCACTGCTGATCATGATTTTATCAATCAAGCCTGTATGATAACATTTAAGCGCTTGCATTAGTCTGTCATTGGCTTCAAAAAAAACTGTTCTGTTAAGGCTGGTATCCCATTTGGCAAAGCCGCCTAATACTAGGCCAATTTGGTAGTGTGAGTCCAATCGATTGCGTTCGGGTTTTTCTAATAAGCCAGCCGTTTGATAAGCTAAAAAAGGATTGCTGCATAGTAATAGAGTCACCAAAGATAGTATACTTAATCGCTTTTTAAGTCTATCGTTTTTGCTCAAAAGCGCCCATATGCTCATTGCAATTATCCAAAGAAGCGGCTTTAAAACAAACAATAAAAGTTTTGACAGATAAAAAAACATGTG
The DNA here is from genome assembly GCA_030832905.1 of Bacteroidota bacterium. GTDB lineage: Bacteria > Bacteroidota > Bacteroidia > NS11-12g > UBA955 > JABMMZ01. Next base: position 72,594 of record JAURIG010000001.1, on the reverse strand, counting down.
TTGTCTGCAAATATGACAAAATTGCGCAACTTTTCCTCGGGTATACATTTTGAAATCGTTAGCATAAAAAAAATACTATGGCAAAATCAGGATCAATATCAGTAAACACCGAGAACATTTTTCCAATCATTAAAAAGTTTTTGTACAGTGACCATGAAATCTTCCTTAGAGAATTGGTCTCAAACGCTACAGATGCTTGTCAGAAATTATCAGCCCTCAACAGAATGGGGGAGTTCAAAGGTGAATTAGGCGATTTAAAAATTACAATTGCTCTAGATACTGACAAGAAAACCCTTACCATTTCTGATAATGGTATTGGTATGACAGAAGCAGAAATTGAAAAATACATCAACCAGGTTGCCTTTTCTGGTGCAGAGGAATTTGTACAGAAATACAAGGATAAAACCGATGCCAATGTGATTGGTCATTTTGGTTTAGGCTTTTATTCTGCTTTTATGGTAGCTGCTAAAGTAGATATTCAAACTTTATCCTTCCAAGACAATGCTGTTTCAAGTGCATGGTCATGCGATGGCAGTACTGAATTCAAAATCACTAAGGGCAAACGCAAAACCAGAGGAACAGACATTATCTTACATTTAGCAGAAGATAGTTTGTCGTTTAATGAGTCATTTAAGATCAAACAATTACTCGAAAAATACTGTAAGTTTTTACCAATTCCGATAGAATTCGAAGGGGCAATAATCAATGCTGACAAGCCTTTGTGGATGAGTAAACCTTCAGAGTTAAAAGATGAGGATTACACAGCATTTTATCAGAAATTATATCCTTTTGCGCCAGCGCCATTGTTTTGGATTCATATCAATGTTGATTATCCTTTTAACCTAACTGGTATCTTATATTTTCCTAAAATTGGCTCTGCCATTGAAGCAGACAAACACAAAGTTCAATTATACAGCAATCAAGTATTTGTGACCGATAATGTAAAAGATGTTTTACCTGAGTTTTTGATGTTATTACATGGTGTTATTGATTCTCCTGATATTCCTCTGAATGTATCAAGAAGCAGCTTGCAAAGTGATGCCAATGTTAAAAAAATAACGACTCATATTAGTAAGAAGGTGGCAGATAAATTATCGGATCTTTTTAAGCAAAATAGAACTGATTTTGAGAGCAAATGGAGCAACATAGATTTGTTCGTAAAATACGGCATGTTGAGTGATGAAAAATTTGCTGAAAAGGCTAAAGAATTTTGTTTGTTAACAGATGCTCAAGATAAATCTTATACCATTGATGATTACAAACAAAATGTTGTGTCTTTACAAACTGATAAATCTGGACAATTGGTGGTGTTATACACCAACCATTTAGAAGAGCAATATGCGTATGTTAAGGCTGCGGAATCAAGAGGATATTCTGTGTTAAAATTAGAGGGCCCATTAGACAATCATTTTACGGCTTATTTAGAACAGCATAATGACAAATTACAATGCAAAAGGGTGGATGCCGATGCCCTCGACAAACTCATTCCTCACGATAAAATCGAAACTGCTTTATTAAGTGATGATCAAGTTAAGCAATTGACAGAGCTGTTTGAAAAAGGAAAGCAAAGAGCTGATTTGACTATTGTGGCAGAGGCCTTGTCTGTGTCTGAACCATTAATAACGGTGACTGAAAGTGAATATGATAGACGCATGCGTGATATGAGTAAAATGAATGGTTTTAATATGTTCGGTGACATGCCAATAAAATACCAAGGCGTTGTGAACACCAATCATGCTAAAGCCAAAGCTTTACTTGATTTGAATGAAAGCGATGCTCAGGTGTTGATTAAAAAAGCCATCAGTTTAGCTTTATTGTCAAAAGGCTTACTGAAAGGGGCTGATTTAAATCAATTTGTTCAAACTGAATTTGAGAAATTATAAACAGCATAAACCTATACCTCGATTGAAAAAATCAATGTTGTAAACTTGAATGTGGATTTTAAATTTGTTAACTCAATTAAAAACATTGTTTTTTTGAATTCGAATAACCTAGCAAATAAATACAAACATGGCAACACAATTTACAGATTCAAGTTGGGAGCAAGATGTTCTTAAATCTGACAAACCGGTATTAGTAGACTTTTGGGCAGAATGGTGCGGACCTTGCCGTATGATCGGCCCATTGGTAGAAGAATTAGCAAATGAATATGCTGGTAAAGCAGTGATTGGTAAACTCAACGTGGATGAAAATCCAGGCGTAGCGACTAAATATGGCATTCGCAGTATTCCTACTTTATTGGTATTTAAAGGCGGTGAGGTAGTAGATAAAATTGTTGGAGCCGTACCTAAAAATATGTTGGCGCAAAAAATTGATGCTCAATTATAATTAATTCATACTGTTTAATCGTTTTAAAAAAAGGGAATGAATTCATTCCCTTTTTTTTATTTTATATGAGCTTAAAAATTATATTTGCTCCATTAATTATCTGTTTTAAAAATGTCTGAACATTCTAAAAAAATTACGATTGCCTCTTTGTTGGTAGCCTTTGGTATTATTTATGGTGATATTGGTACCAGTCCTTTGTACGTAATGAAAGCCATTATTGGCTCAAGGCCTATATCTCAAGAACTTGTTTATGGAGGTATATCTTGTGTGTTTTGGACTTTATTGTTTCAGACCAGTATAAAGTATATATGGTTAACGCTTCAAGCAGATAACGAAGGGGAGGGTGGAATATTTTCTTTGTATGCCTTGGTGAAAAGACACAAAAAGTGGTTGTTTTTCCCTGCTATTTTAGGCGCGACTACATTATTAGCTGATGGTATTATTACGCCACCCATTTCAGTTGCGTCAGCTGTAGAAGGCTTAACCATGTTGCCTCAATTCAAGACATTATCAACTGTGCCGATTGTAATCATAATTCTAACCTTATTGTTCTTTTTTCAACGTTTTGGTACCCACAAGGTAGGAGCTGTTTTTGGTCCATTAATGTTTCTTTGGTTTGTGATGTTATTTGTGGTTGGTTTTAGTCAAATCATGAAGCACCCTGATGTTTTGCATGCCATTCATCCTAAATACGCATACGCCCTGTTAACTCAATATCCTCAGGGTTATTGGTTGTTAGGTGCGGTGTTTTTGGCCACAACAGGAGCAGAGGCTTTATATTCTGATTTAGGACATTGTGGTAAAGAAAATATTCGCATCACTTGGGGTATGGTTAAAATTTGTTTGTTGGTTAATTATTTTGGCCAAGCTTCATGGTTATTAAATGATGCAGGAACTTATTTAACTGGGAGAAATCCATTCTTTGAAATGATGCCACAATGGTTTTTGTTAATAGGGATTGGTGTGGCAACTTGTGCTGCTATAATAGCCTCTCAAGCTTTGATCAGTGGTTCTTATACTTTAATCAATGAGGCCATCAACTTAAATTTTTGGCCAAGAGTAACTGTTAAACAACCGAGTAACTTTAAAGGTCAAATTTACATTCCAAGTGTCAATACATTGTTGTGGATTGGTTGTGTTTTGCTAATACTTTACTTTAAGAGTTCAGAGCATATGGAAGCAGCTTATGGTTTTTCAATTACCATCACTATGCTCATGACCACTATCTTGTTGTTTTATTTCTTAATTTTTATCAAACAATGGAACAAATGGGTAGTAGTGCCTTTGATAGGGGTGTTCTTAATTATTGAAGGCAGCTTCTTTATTGCTAATGTTATTAAATTGAGAGAAAGTTGGATGTTCTTGTTTATTGCTGCTTTCATTTTAAGCGTCATGTATGTTTGGTACAGAGCCAGAAAAATCAATAATCATTTAACCAGTTTTGTAGACATTAGTAATTACACTAACATGATCAAAGAATTGAGCTCAGATATGGATATTCCAAAGGTTTCAACGCATTTGATTTATTTAACTAAGGCCAAATCTACTCACCAAATAGAAGAAAAAATAATTAAGTCAATATTCGCCAAGAAACCAAAAAGGGCCGATGTATATTGGTTTGTTCATATACGAAGAACAGAAAGTCCATATACCATGTCATACCATGTTGAAGAGATTTTAGATGATAAAGTGATTAAAATCAATATTGAGGTAGGCTTTAGAGTTCAACCAAAAACAGAATTGTTCTTTAAGCAGATTGTTCAAGATTTAGTTAAAAATAAAGAATTGAACTTACATATAAGACCAGATGGTTCAACCAAATATAATGCAGAGCCTGATTTTAAATTTGTAATCTTTGAAAAGTTCTTATCTGTAGAAAATGAACTTACTGTTAGGGAGGGTCTGATGCTTGATGGCTATTTTAGATTAAAAAAATGGAGTTTAAAAGATGAGAAAGCATTTGGTTTAGACAAGTGTGATGTGATCAAGGAAGAGGTGCCTTTGATATATGCGCCTTATCAACATCTTCATTTAGATAGAGATACCTTTAAGTAATATGAAAACCCATACATTGTTTTTACTAGGATTATTCTGTTTAGGGGGTAATGCATTAGCCCAAAATACACCCCAAAATCAAGTTGATTCAGAAGCTAATAAATCACAAATGAAATTTTACCATGTCACACCACTTAAAAACAACAAGGTTGAGGTAGGGGCATTTTTAGATGTCTATTACCAATACCAATTTAACCAACCCAAAAGTGGCGATGTGCCCTATTTTGTATCTTCAAATAGGCACAATGAAATGAGTGTTAACTTGGCGTATTTGGATATCAAGTATACCGAAGACCGCATGAGGATGCATTTCATTCCAGGCTTCGGAGGGTATATGGATGCCAATTATGCAGCTGAAACAGGTTCCTTCAAACATTTTGTTGAAGCTAATATTGGGGTAAAACCATTTAAACAAAAAGACATATGGATAGACGCGGGTGTTTTACCTTCGCCATTTAGTACTGAAACTGCTATATCAAAGGATCAGCCCATGTATACCCGTTCTTTGGCACCAGAATATGTGCCCTATTATCTTTCGGGCGTTAAGCTTACTTTGCCCATCAAAAAAGATTTAACAACCTATTGGTATATTGTTAACGGTTGGCAAAATATCATAGACAACAATCAACAAAAATCAATTGTTGGTCAATTTGAATTTGTGCCAAATAAAAATCACACTTTAATTGGTAATGTTTATGTTGGCCAAGAACAATTTGATTTACATCCTGAATGGCGCTTGCGAACTTTCTATGACTTACAGTGGACCTGCAAAATCAATAAAGTATTAACCGCCTATACTTGTGTTTATTTAGGGCAACAAAATCGTGTTGATTCTGTTAATCAAACGTCAAAAGCTCAATGGGGGCAAGCCAACACAGTCCTTAAATGGGCTATGTCTAATCAATCTTTTTTGTCATTCAGAATGGAGTATTTCAAAGATATGTTTGGCATTCAATTGCAATCTATTAATCATGTTCCTGGTTCTGTTTTATATGGGTCAGGACTTTGTTACTCTCATATGTTGGGCAGTAAATCTATGTTTCGTTTAGAATATAGAGCACTCAAAAGCCCCTATGCCATGTTTAATAGCAGCAATGGTTATGGCTTAAAGTCCTCACAATCTTTAGTGGCTAATTTAAGCGCTTGGTTCTGATGAACTCAATGCCCAAAAAACAACTTTGGGTTATATCAGCGGTATTTGCTGTGTTTTACTTAATGATTGTATTGGTCAATCATTATTGCTTTAGAACCTATGCGTTAGACTTAGGTATTTATACCAATGCCCTATATGATTATGCTCATTGGCAATTCAATGATGCGACTAGTTTTAAATTGGAAGCTCAGAACTTATTGTCTGACCACCTTGATTTGTCTTTGATGCTCGTTTCGCCCTTGTCTTATCTGTTTGGTCAATACACTTTGTTATTGGTTCAAGTAGCGAGTATACTATTGGGCGGTTTTGGTTTGGCTCAATGGGTTAGCATTAAACTTAATAAGTCAGACTGGCAATGTCAAGTGATGTTGGCGTTTTATCTATTTTTTGGGGTGTATTCAGCCTTGTCTTTTGTGTATCACAGCAATGTACTGGCAGCCTGTTTATTACCATGGCTATTGGTGTTTTTGTACAAGCAAAGATGGGTAAGTATGTATTTGATTGCCCTTTTAATGTTGTTTACAAAGGAATCTGTGGCATTATGGCTCGTGGGAATTGCTGGTTTTATAGCAGTTACAGATTGGTCAACTAAAGCCATTCGAATACATGCTTTAATTTTAATGGTTGGATCCTTATTGTATTTCTATTTGGCTATTGTATGGATCATGCCAGCACTCTCAATTAACCAATCATACAACCACTTCAAATACCATGTTTTAGGGAATTCCTACGCAGAGGCTTTAGTGTTTTGTATTAGTCATCCATTAGAACTTATTCGTATTTTATTTGTGAATACGACTGATGCAATCAGTAACCAATATGTTAAGTTGGAGTTTTGGTTGTTTATTCTTTTTTCAGGGTCATGGGCATTGGTATTTTTGCCAAGGTATGCTTTGCTTTTAATTGTTCCTCTGGTTTCCAAAATGGCCTATGATGATCCTGCAATTTGGAGTATAGATTGTCATTACGCCATTGAGTTTGCCCCAGTATTGGTGATGCTTTTAGCGGAGTTTAAAAAACGATATGCCACACGTTTATTGCCTTGGTCAGTATTGATTGCTTTAAATGCATTGGTAAGCATTCGCTTAATGGATCATACTGTGTATTTACATGATTATCAAAGATTGCGCTTGTATCAAAAAGGGCATTATACCAGGGGGTATGAATTGGCGCCTGTATACGAAGCATTGTCTAAAATACCGGATACTGCTGCCGTAAGTGCTCAGACCGCTTTTATGCCTCATTTGGCTTACCGATCAAAAGCTTATCAATTCCCAATTGTTAAAGATGCTCGGTGGATCATTGTCTCAACATCTGAAGACATAACTTATCCATTGTCGAAATCTGATTTTCCAACAACGGTCAAAGCCTTTTTAACCGATACTTCTTGGCAAGTAGTTTACCATAAACCCGAAGTTATTTTGTTGCATAAACCATGAGTTAGACATACAGATTATTCCTTATTTTTGTAAGGATTTAATCATTATGTCAAAGCAAGATCTGGATTTCAATATCAACGAAGACTTTAACAAACAGTTGGTGTTTGATTTAAAAACCAAATTCCAAAAAGTAGCTAAAGGCGGAGGCGATAAAGCTGCTGCTAAGCAAAAAGAAAAAGGCAAATTGTTGGCCAGAGAACGCATAGATTACTTGCGCGATAAAGATACGCCCTTTGTTGAGGTAGGCGCTTTTGCAGGCGAAGACATGTATCCAGAATATGGTGGTTGTCCTAGTGGTGGGGTGGTGTGTGGCATTGCTTATGTGAGTGGTCGTCAGTGTATGATTGTGGCCAATGACGCTACAGTTAAAGCGGGAGCTTGGTTTCCTATAACAGGAAAAAAGAATTTAAGGGCCCAGGAAATCGCCATGGAGAATCGATTGCCAATAATCTACTTGGTGGATTCTGCTGGGGTATTCTTGCCAATGCAAGATGAGATTTTCCCTGATAAAGAACATTTTGGACGCATTTTTAGAAACAATGCCATTATGAGCAGTATGGGCATTACTCAAATTGCCGCAGTAATGGGCAGTTGTGTTGCTGGTGGCGCCTATTTGCCCATCATGAGTGATGAAGCACTTATAGTGGATAAAACGGGTTCTATCTTTTTAGCTGGGTCTTATTTGGTTAAAGCCGCCATTGGAGAAGACATCGATAATGAAACACTTGGTGGGAGCATTTCTCAATCTGAAATTTCAGGCGTGATTGATGACCGTTTCCCAGATGATCAGTCTTGTTTAGATAGAATCAAATACATCATGGATAAAATTGGTCATTTTGATACTGCAGGTTTTGATAGAGTGGAACCTAAGATGCCTGAAGGTGACATGAAGAATTTATATGGTATTTTACCAAAAGATAGAGCCAAGCCCTATGATACCATGGCTTTGATCAAACAATTGGTAGACGAAAGTGCATTTGAACAATACAAAGAAGGTTATGGCAAAACCATTATCTGTGGCTATGCCCGTATTGATGGCTGGGCTGTTGGAATTGTAGCCAATAACAGAACTTTAAGCAAGAGTAAAAAAGGCGAAATGCAGTTTGGTGGTGTTATCTACAATGATAGTGCAGACAAAGCCGCTCGTTTCATAATGAATTGTAATCAAAAGAAAATTCCATTGGTGTTTTTGCAAGATGTAACTGGGTTTATGGTGGGCTCAAGAAGTGAACATGCTGGTATCATTAAAGACGGCGCAAAAATGGTAAATGCCATGAGTAACAGTACTGTTCCAAAGTTTACCATTATTGTTGGCAATAGTTATGGCGCTGGCAATTATGCTATGTGTGGTAAAGCGTATGATCCTCGATTGATTTATGCATGGCCATCAGCAAGAATTGCGGTTATGGGAGGAGAACAAGCTGCAAAAGTATTGTTGCAAATTGAAAAGGCCAGTCTTGAATCCAAAGGTCAAACCATTACTCCAGAAGCAGAAAAAGCTTTACTCGATGCCATTATTGCCAGATACGAAAAGCAATTATCGCCTTATTATGCTGCATCAAGATTGTGGGTTGATGGTGTAATTGATCCGATTGAAACCCGAAAGGTGATCAGCGAAGGAATTGCTATGGCCAATCACGCCCCTGTTAAACCTTATAATGTTGGGGTTTTACAAACCTAATTACTTTAATAGGGTAAGGCTGCCTCTTAACTCAATTGGGCCTTTGTGCTTGCTTTGTATGTTTGCTATATACATGTAAACACCTTGCATGCAAACTTGATTTTGGTAGTAGCCATCCCAAGGGCTGTTGTTTTGCGTTTCATAAATCAATTCACCCCAACGGTTAAAAATTTTAAAACTACAAGCTTCATTTGTAATGCCATGAATTTGTATGGTTTCATTGAATTGATCACCATTAGGCGAAAAGGCATTTGGTATAAAAAATTGATTGTTGTTGAATAGCGCTGTTTTTTGTGTGATCGTGTCTGAGCAGGCAAAGCTGTTTTGAACATACAATTGAACGGTATAACTTGTGTTTTTTTCATACACATGATTAGGGCTCAAGCCTTGGCTATAAGTATTGTCTCCAAAATCCCATTCATATGAATCTGCCCCAATGCTCTGATTATTCAATTGAATTGCATATTGAATGATATCTTCTTGAGCACTTGGATAGTCTATGGTAAATAGCGCTTTTGGTGTGGCGTGAACATTGAATTTGATGTGTGTAGTATCGCCAAAACAAGCTTCATATTCCGCTCTAGCAATAAATATTTGCTCTTTTTCATTAAAAGCTTTACTAGTCTGATAGGCAGGAATACTAGAACTGCCATTTGTCTGGATTAATTCTGCATTGAGTGTATTCCAATGGGCTAAAGCAGGGCTAGGAGAACATTTAAGTGTGATGGTTTTTTGCCAATCTCCAGAACAAATATCAGGCGGGGCTACAGGCAATACTTTAGGGCTTATTTGATAATATACTCTAGTTGTAATAGTATCTGAAACGCATTGTTTGTTGTAAGCGACAAAGGTATACTGATCAAATTGTAATTGTTGTTGAGCAGGGATATAATAAGCGGGCAATGGGTTGTTTCCTTTTTCGTTTGGGCTCAAATAAGTATTTACTGATTGCCAAACAATAGAATCATAGGCATAGGCTGTTTCAGCCTTTATGCCAATGAATGTTTGTCGGCTACAAATTAAAGTATCTGCTATAGGTTTTAATACCGGTAGGCTATTGATTTGAATATTGAAGTATATACTGTCTCCAGGGCAACCATTATTGGTGTTGAATACCATGATTTGCCCTGCAATATTGGAGAGTGGATTAACCCTTTGGTATTGGGTTAAACTATCTAGCCCAAAGCTATCGATGCCCAATCCTGTTTGTGTATTCTGCCATTTTAGTGGGTAATTAACCTTATTGCTCTTGAACACGAAAGACTTTAGTTGTTCATTGCCACAAATCGAAACATCTTTAACAGGCTCGATGTGAATAGGCGCAATTAGTCTGATTTTAAAACTGGTTTCGGTGCTGGGGCACAATTTGTGATCCGCTTTTACCATAATCAAATGGTTTTCATCAATAGTTAATTGGGTAATCTGTTTTTCAGGCATGTATACGCTGCCGTTTTTAGCAATATAAATTGAAGGAGATTGATTGGCCCAGGTGAATGTTGCATCATTAAAATTACTTTTAAAATAGATGGCCGGAAGCAGCTGGTCAAAACAAATAGTTTGATCATTGATGGGTTCAATTTTAAGACTTGGTAAAACGATTAAATTAATCACAGTAGCATATGCACTTCTAATATTATTTGATGCGTAAATATATATTTGACTGAATTGAGTGTCTTGAACAGAAGGACTAATTAAAGCAGGCAATTGTCCATAACCTTGGTCAGGAAGACCATTGTCTGTAGAAGAGTTCTTCCAATAAATTCCTAGAGATTGATCGTCAATGCTAAGTTTTGGGAATTGCCATTGGGTGTTTGAGCAAGCGATAATTGTTTTGCTGCTAATAGGATTTATTTGACTTGTAAATTCCACGAAAATACTATCAATGAAAATAATACAATATTGGGCGTTTAGCAGTTTAACAGTATATAAACCACTTTGATTGACCACTATTGAAGGTAGTTTAGATCCGTCAGACCATTCATAGTGACTTGCGTTAGAACATGGTTTAATTGTAACAGTAGCATTTTTGCTAAAAACAGTATGTGTTCCAGAATGAATATGCTGCGTGCTTTCTATCAAACTAGGTAATCCTATATAATTGATGCTATTTAGTTTTATAGCATATGGATTGAGTAAACAATTTTTACCTGCCTGATTAGGTTGATTTATGCTGTGTAAATAATTTGACCCAGGATCGCTACAAAACCAAATGGTCTGCATTGGTGTTAGTTGGATAGCGCCAATTCTTGTGCCTGTTTTAATTACTGTATAAGGCGCAATTTGCCAATTGTTTTTGCCTTTTCTTAAATCATACTGATAGACTACGCCTTCGTCAAGTGAGCTTACATAAAGTAATAGACTATTAGGGGAAAAACTAAGACCATAAAAACTTAGGTCATAAATAGAATTTAGGTCTCGAGATTGTCCGTAACTGGTGATTTTACCATTGCTATTATCAAACTGATTTAAGTCTACACTTCTTTGATGGCATTTAGCATTGGCCAAAAATTCTCCATTAGGTGAAAACTTTAAATAGCCAAGTTCAATGTTGCTTGAAAAACTGTTGTCAATCTGACTTAAAACCGGGTTAATGCTCAATCCTGATTGATCTAGTTTGTACGCCATATAAAAGGCACTTCGAGCAATGTGTGCAACAACCCAATAACCATTGGAGTTACAAGCTGTTGTTATGGCTATTTTTTCATCACAACTTTTGTGTAATACAATATTCTTTTTTATCACTTTGCCTAAACCATTGTTTAAATTCATATCAACTACAGAATAACATAAAAAGTTAGTACTGTTGTAGTTGGCTTCAACAGTAAATACATAGTAAATTGATGGATGTAGCGGTTGATTTACCAATGCCATTGAAGTAGCTGAAAAATGACCCCTTAAGTTCCCCCCATTTTCAATTATTTGGTGTTTTGCATTGAATAAATTTCTGCTATCAGAGTACATCACCAATTGGCCATTTTTATCACTAATACTGCTTGAAACTTCATAAGCATTGATTGTAGAAAGGTTATTGTGAATACTATATTGGTTGTTTTTGAATTCAATCCAATTGCCTTTTCCAAAAATCCAATTTTGATTTTGAGCCCATCCATTTACAATGTGAAGGCCTAGATAAACAATGAGGTAGAATTTAGTTTTCATAGGCAGGCTGATTTATTATTCAGACAAGCCTAATTTTAAATTCGTTGCTTAGTGTTTTTGAAATTTTTCTATTGCAAATGTTTTGAGACGGTCAGCATTTAAGTTGACCAATACCCCAAGTAATACCAAACAAATCCCAAGCATTACAGCAAATGGATAGTGGTCGTTGAAGCAGGTAATGCCTAATAATACGCCCCAAATAATACCAATATAACTCACGCTGGATACTCTGGCAGCGGTGTCATTTTGATAGGCTCTGGTCATGAAATACTGACCGATTTGAGTAAAAATCCCTGTGCCTAATAAATACAACCAATCTATGCCATTGGGCCAAACCAAATCAGCAGGAAACAGAAAAAAATACATAACAACAATGGGAAAAGTTATGAGTGGATGATATAGAACAATAACATCCGCATGCTCTTGGTCTTTCATGTTGCGGATAGCATTGTAAGCCAATCCTGTAAATAAGGCAGCGACTATACCCATCATGAAATCAAACCCAGAAACATTAGCAAAACCTTTAACCATAACAACCCCTGTAAATGATATCGCAAAAGCCAACCATTGAATGCGTTTAATGGATTCATTCAAAAACAACATCGCTATAATGGTCGTAAAGATTGGGCTTAAATAATGGATTACAATCGCGTTGGCTAAAGCCATATGCTGTAAAGTGTAATAATAGGCGATTAGCCCACAGGCGCCAAATAGGCCGCGGGCAATTAGAAATTTTTTGTGTTTGCCCCAAGGGTAGATGCCTTTGTACTTAACTGTAGCATAACTAATGATAAAAGAAATGATGACTCTGGCCAATATCACTTCAAAAACAGGGATATGAGCAATGCGTTTTACACTTAGGTTCATTAGCGCAAATGCGACGCTGGCAATCAGCATCATTTTTACGCCTTTGCTCAGCCATTTCGGTTCATGGGCTTGCATTACAGCCACCCTTGGTTTAAAGCATAACGTTCCATTTGAGTCAAATGGTGAGTGCCATGCCAAGCATAAAGGCCTAATACAAAGCCTAAGCTCATGTCGCGTTGTGTTTCAGGATGGAAGAAACCTTTAGCGTAATCCTCAATAGACATACTATTTATCAAAGCAACCCATCTATAGTGTACGGCTTTTATAATGTCAATACTGGATTGTAGTGGCACAAGTTGACTGTCTGCTGAAGCTGCCCAAGCATTTTGACTATATGGCTTGATAGTAGGGTGCTCTTCAGTTAAAGCCAATTTGAATCTACAAAAGGCTTGCATATGGCTATCGGCTAAGTGGTGCACAATTTGGCGGAACGTCCAACTGTCTGGTCTGTATTGGGCCATTTCATGGTCAGGGCCTATGCTCGAAATAAAGGCCTGTAATTGCATTGGGAATATTGTAATTCTTTCAATGCTGTTTTGAATCCATTCTGCATGAAAATGCTCCGGTGCCTGATAGGGGCCATGGGCTTTTATAATTTCTTCTTGAGTATACATTATCTAAAATTAATTTCTGCACTATCGCCTAAGTTTAAACTTTGCACTGTGCCTTGCAAAGACGCGTCGTTGCCAATTAGAGAATTGGTTAATACGGCATAATTCAAATCTGCATAAGGGCCAATGATTGTCTCTTTTATAATAGAAGACTCAATGATCACATTTTCACCAATGCTCACATTAGGGCCAATAATACTATTGGAGATTTTACAGCCTTTGTCAATAAACACTGGCGGAATGATTATACAATTGTGAACCGCTTCTGGATCTACATCCTTAAATTGACCTCTTTTAAGCAGCAATTGATTGGTCTGTAATAAAATTTCTTTTTTGCCACAATCAAACCATGAACTCACATTGAAGCTGTAAAATTCAACGTCAGATTGTATCATGCACATAAGCGCATCCGTCAAATGGAACTCATTTTGAGTTTTGATGTTGTTTTCAATAATGGTATCCAAACACGACATCAATACCTCGGTTTCATTGATTTTGTATATGCCAACCAAAGCTAAATTGGATTTTGGAATACTCGGTTTTTCAACCAATCGGCAAATGTGTTGGTCTTCATCTAATTCAGCAACGCCGAATTGTCTTGGATCATCTACTTTTTTTACCCCCAACATGGAATGTTTAGATTGAACAATGGCTTTCCAATCCAATTCACATATCGTATCGCCAAATACTATCAAGATAGGCGAATTGCCAATGGCTTCCTTGGCCAGCCAAATGGCGTGTCCGGTGCCTTTGCCGGTGGTTTGCATTACAAACTCTGCTTGTATTTGAGGGTAGTTTTTTGAAATGTATTCTTCGATTTTGTCGCCCAAATAACCAATAATGAAAATAAATTCATTCACTCCGGCTTCTACCAATTGGTCTACGATATGAGCCAAAATAGGTTTACCTGCCACAGGTATGAGTGATTTAGGCTGAGTATGTGTGTGCGGTCTAAGGCGTGTGCCAATGCCTGCAACTGGAATAACGGCTTTCATAATTGTAATAAAGCTATTCAAAAGTACAACTATTGAGGAGAATAAAAAAGGGTAGGGTATTCGGCATATAAAGTCAAATTTTACTACCTTTGCCCTAGATGGAAACAGTCGTTAGTGGTATTAGACCAACAGGTAAACTTCACTTAGGTAATTATTTTGGGGCAGTAAAGAATTTTATTCGCATGCAGAATGAGTTTAACTGTTATTTTTTTATTGCAGATTATCATTCTTTAACGACTCATCCTACACCAAATGATCTTCATAGTTCTGTTAAGCGAGTATTGGCGGAGTATATCGCATTAGGATTAGACCCTGATAAATCTACTTTGTATTTGCAAAGTGATTTGCCTCAAACAGCAGAATTATACATGTTTTTTAACATGAATGCCTATTTAGGGGAGTTGCAAAGATTGACGTCTTTCAAAGACAAGATCAGAGACCAACCAGACAATGTGAATGCCGGTATTTTAACCTATCCAGTATTGATGGCGGCAGATATTTTATTGCATAAAGGCATAAAAGTGCCAGTAGGTAAAGACCAAGAACAACACCTTGAAATGGCTAGAACCTTCGGCAATCGTTTTAATCATTTATACAAAACTGATTATTTCCCTGAACCACAAGCCTTTAATTATGATCAAAATCTTGTTAAAGTGCCAGGTTTAACTGGCCAAGGTAAAATGAGCAAAAGTGCAGGAGAATGGGACAGTATTTACATGGGCGATGATGCAGAAACAGTCAGTAAGAAAATCATGAAGGCTGTAACCGCAGTTGTTGAAAGCCCTTCTGAAATTGGCTCTGAAAAACCTCAGGCCATTCAGAACTTGTTTGATTTAATGCAATTGGTAACCGATTCCTCTACCATTCAGTTTTTTGAATCTGCCTATTACGATGGTAGCATCCGTTTTGGCGATATGAAAAAGCAGTTAGCTCAAGATATGAATGTGTTTTTAGAACCTTATCGCTCAAGAATTACTGAGGTTTTAAATGACGATGCACTTTTATGCAAAGTCGCCAAACAAGGTGCAGAGAAAGCTGCTGCCAGTGCCGATAAAACCATAGCAGAAGTCAGAGAAATAATCGGATTTAAGAAGTTTTATTGATCAATTGATGGTTTGGCAATGGCTCAAATATTGTAAAAACCAACACAAAGGCTTTTTTGTATTCACCCTAATTATTGCAAGCTTATACCTCAGCCAATTGCTGTTTAAGTTTGAAATTACCCCCTTGGGTTATTTTTCTTTGTATAGTCAGTACACCCCTAAATTGCCTTACTACGAACAGATTTTACCTGTAGATGAAAAGGGGCAACCCATAAACATCTATGAAGCTCCGGGCACAGGTTTTATACTCAGAGAAATTTTACCCACTCGCTATTGGGTCATTAATAACAGTCCTAACGGCCAACCTATGAGTGATAGAATGCAAAAGTTAGGTCTTCATTTTCATTCTGAAAAAGACTGTTTAAATGGTTTTTCCAAATGGTACCAAACATGGCTAAAAGCCAATGGGCATTCATCTGTTAATGACAGTCTGTTTTTATGCCGATTCAATCAAGGGCAATTAATTCAAAAACAATATGTTCAATAAGTCTTGCTTGCAATCATATGGCTTTTGGAAACGCTTGGTGCTTTGTCTTATCGGGCTTGAATTGGTGTATTTGCATTACTCGGGTTTAAGCCTTCATCAGTTGTTTAATTCGCCCTTTCATTATAAAGGATTAGACCCTAGCTACTGGTTAATGGAAAGTATTGGCTTGCCCTCAATTTTTAAAACTTTTTATGGCATTATTGCATTTGAAATAGCCCTGTTTTTAAGTCTTTTGTTGGCCATAGTGAATGCACAAAAAACCATTTGGACCATAGTGTTTGGGCTTTTGCTTTTGAGCTATCAATTGCTCTTTAACTATAAGTTGGGGTATCATACCCATCATTTATTTGGATTGCAATTCGCTTTGTTTCC
Source organism: Bacteroidota bacterium (assembly GCA_030832905.1). Classification (GTDB taxonomy): domain Bacteria; phylum Bacteroidota; class Bacteroidia; order NS11-12g; family UBA955; genus JABMMZ01. The sequence goes on along the minus strand of JAURIG010000001.1, from coordinate 56,344 downwards.
TTTTTATTTTAAGCAAAATAAAGCCTTACTAACATTCAACTTTTCGAGGTTTATGGTCTGCATGACCTATTTCATGGCTGGGGTTTTTAAAGTATTGGGAGGGGCCTATTTGCAACCTGATAATCTGGTCAATACTTTGCAGAGTCAGCACGCCGCTTATTGGTATTTTTATCCCAACAGTTTGCGCATTCAAATGGTAGAATGGTGTATGCAGCATATAGGGTTTAGTCATGCTGTTTTTGTTTTAGCTATTCTGTTGCAATTGGCTTTTGTTATTGGTTTTTTTACTAAGCGATGTGATAAGTTGCTTGCAGTCTTTTTATTGGTATTCCACTTAATGGATTGGCTACTCATGAATTTAGGGATATTTATGGGGATGTGTATAATGGCTTATTTGTTTGTGATGCCAAGGGATTTAACAGATTTTAGTTCGACTAAAAAAACCTGATTATTTTTCAACATTTTGCCGTACATGTTGAATAAATTCAATATGTTTGCACTCAAATGAGCAAGCAGAAAAATAAAGTCATGCACATAGCCGTAGCAGGCAATATTGGTAGTGGTAAGACCACCTTGGCCAATATGTTAGCTAAGCATTATGGATGGGATGTTCAATTGGAAGACAATGACGACAATCCATATATCAGTGATTTTTATGAAGACATGCAAAGATGGAGTTTCAATTTGCAAGTCTATTTCTTAAATGTTCGTTATAAAAACATCAAGAAGATTCGCGAAAACAATAAACCTGTCATCCAAGACAGAACCATATATGAAGATGCCAATATTTTTGCGCCAAATCTTCATGCTATGGGCCTTATGAGTACCCGTGATTTTGAAAATTACACCTCATTGTTCAATTCCTTGAACGATATGATCAAGGCGCCAGATTTGTTAATTTACCTTAGAGGCACCATTCCAACTTTGGTTAAACAAATTCAACAAAGAGGCAGAGATTATGAAGACAGCATTCGTTTAGATTACTTAAAGCGTTTGAACGAGCGCTATGAAGCTTGGATTTCAACCTATAAATTAGGCAAATTGGTCATCTTAAATATTGATGAATTGGACTTTGAAAATGATACCAATGATGCCAATTTTGTGATCAATAAAATTGAAGCCGAATTAAACGGATTGTTTTAATCAGTTACCTTGTATTTTATAACTTTGTGTCGCTTATCCAAATGTGCACACAAAATTTGTTGAATATCTCTGTTATGGGGATAGGCCTTAATGACTCTTTGTAATGCTTCTGGCTGAATGTCTATGTCATGGTCAATGAATCCAAATCCCTTGTATTGACCATTGTGTATATGAACAACAGAAGATTCATTTGCTATTCTGCCTCTACCTACAATGAAGCAACATTCCATATTAAAACTATTGACCTTAATGGCTTTTATGGCTTTTTCATTGTAAAACTCAGGGGCTTCTTCATCAACACATGCGCCCTTACAAGTATGAATTTGTTTCCGGAAACAAGGTCCCGGGTATTGTTGTAAGCCGCATTTAGCCTCACATAATCCATAAGTTTCCATCATTCTATGCAAAACAGCTTTTGCGCTGGCCATAGAATCTGCTGTAAAAATGGGTTGGTCTTCTGCTGTTAACTTTCTTAATTGAAATACAATATACCCCTTGTTGTCATATTCACTGAATAAGCCATAAAAAGGGACAGCTCTGGCTTTCTTTTGAAGCACATTGTAAATGGGTTTTAGTCTTTTGATTTCATAGGACTCATGCAGTAAAGCGATTAATTCATCGCCCATAGCTTCATAACTAATATCTGCTATTTCAGTTTTCATCTGCAATGAGCGTTTACTTTCATTGCTTTTGATTCTGAAATGTTGTTCAATACGTTTTTTAATGTCTATAGATTTGCCAACGTAAACCACATGACCATCTTGGTTGTGAAAGTAGTAAACCCCTGTAAGTTCATTGGGTATTTGATGGAAGGTCTCAGGTTTTAATAAGGGTGGAAATTTGGTTAATGTGGATTCCGATTTTAACCATTCCGGATCTTTGTGAGACTGCTTTTGATGGATCTTTTCAAATAAGATAGCAGTGGCCTTGGCATCTCCAAGGGCTCGGTGTCGATCTGTAATGGGAATGTCTAATGCCGCGCATAAGTTGCCTAAGCTATAGGAATAAAGGCCTTTAAAAGTAGATCTGGATAATTTTACGGTACACAAGGTTGGTCTCTGATAAAGGTACCCTAAAGATTTGAATTCAGCTTTCACAAACCCGTAATCAAAACGCACATTGTGCGCTACAAAACAACATCCCTCTGTAAATTCTATGATGTCTTTCGCGATTTCATAAAATTTGGGGGCTTGTTTTACCATGTCATTGCTTATGCCGGTTAATTTTTGAATGTCATGCGGTATAAAGCATTCGGGATTAACTAATGAATGATAGGTGTCAATAGTGTTTTGCCCATCGTGCTTAATGATAGCAATATCTGTGATACGATCTTTTTCAGTTCTACCACCGGTGGTTTCAATATCAACTATCACATAAATCAAGGTTGTAAAATTATTAAATTCCTGCCATTAAACACTTAAATACACTTATAAATGTTTGATGCTTGATAGCCCTGTTTTGCCTCATTAATTTTGAATCATCATTTATTTAAAACTATGAATTCATTAAGAAATCGAGTGGCATTAATTGGCCACCTTGGGACTAACCCAGAAACCAAAAAATTCGACAACGGTAACATGGTCACTAACTTTTCATTGGCAACCAATGATTACTACAAAAACGAGAAAGGAGAAAAAATTGAAGACACTCAATGGCACAACATTGTAGCCTATGGTAAAATTGCTGACATTGCTTCAAAATTTCTTGAAAAAGGGAGGGAAGTTGTGTTGGAGGGGAGATTAGTGAATCGCCACTACAATGACAAAGATGGCATCAAACGACATGTCACCGAAATCGTGCTCAATGAACTGCACATGGTGGGGTCAAACAAGAAATAACCACATTGAAGAAAATCAAAAGACCGTTGATAAAAAACGACGGTCTTTTTTTCAACAACCTAATTCAAGCAATTTAATTTGAGTAAATTTGTATGACTACAAATGATTTCAAGACAATCCATAGATGCCGTCATTAATGCTTCTGCCATTGATGAAGTTGTTGGAGATTATATTGCTTTAAAAAAACGGGGAGCTAATTTGTTGGGGCGTTGTCCTTTTCATGACGAGAAAACACCATCTTTTACGGTGTCTCCAAGTAAAGGTATTTACAAATGTTTTGGTTGTGGTAAGGCAGGAAATTCTGTTAGTTTTTTAATGGAACATGATTCTTTGTCTTTTGCGGATGCAATTCGTAAACTGGCCTCAAAATACAATATTGTGCTTGAAGAAGACAATGCGGTTAATTCTGAAGCATATAACGAACAACAGCGCAAGCGTGAAGCTTTGTTGATTGCACTTGAATTTGCGAAAAAGTATTTTGTAGAGCAATTGTATACTGAAGAAGGTAAGCGTGTGGGAGATTCCTATTTCAGAGAACGTGGTTTTACTAAACAGACGATTGATGACTTTGATTTAGGGTATTCGCCACAAGCATGGGACAGCTTAGTTAAAGCTGCGACATCGCAACAGTTTAATTTGGATCATTTTGTCGAGGCCGGACTTATAAAACAAAGAGAGGATGGAGGATATTTTGATTTGTTTAGGCATAGAGTGATTTTTCCGATTCATGATTTGACAGGCAAAGTGATCGCTTTTGGCGGTAGGCAGCTGGTTAAAGATGAAAAGTCACCTAAGTATTTGAATTCGCCTGAGACTGAAGTGTATCATAAGAGTCATGTCTTATATGGTATTTTTCAATCTAAGAAGACCATAAAACAAGTGAACAATTGTTACTTGGTTGAGGGATATACGGATGTTATTTCATTGCATCAAGCAGAAGTGAAAAACGTAGTGGCCTCTTCTGGGACATCTTTGACTGAGGGACAAATTAGATTGGTTAAAAGGTTTACTGATAATGTGACGGTATTGTATGATGGAGATGCGGCTGGTATTAAGGCTTCTTTAAGAGGAATTGATTTGCTTTTAGAACAAGGCTTAAATGTCCGATGTGTAAGCTTTCCAGATGGAGAGGATCCTGATTCTTACTGTCAGAAACTTGGGTCTGTTGATTTTAAATTATTTTTAGAACAAGAACAGAAGGATTTTATTTTATTCAAGGCGGATTTATTGATGCAAGGAATAGGAAATGATCCGATAAAAAAGACTGAAGTTTTAAAACAATTGTTACAAAGTATAGCTTTGATTCCTGATGCCTTGAAGCGCTCTGCTTATGCAAGAGAATGCAGTAGGATCATGGATGCAGATGAAAAGTTGTTATTGGTTGAAATTGCTAAAATCAGAAAACAAAAGCATGTAGTAGACGATCAAGTCTTACCTACTGATGTTGTTGAGATTTTGCAAATGCCAACTCAATTGCCTGATACCAGCGTATACCATGGTGGTGAAGAGCAAGAGAAAAACTTAATTCGTTTGTTGATTCAATCAGGCCATAAACCATTTCAAGAAGGGACCAAAGTATCTGATTTTATTTTCAAAGAATTGAATGAAGACGATGCCCTGCAAATTGAGCACCCACTCTATAATAAAATTCTTCAAGCAGTAAAGGATCAATTGAATTCTGAACTGCAAATGGATGAACAATTCTTCGTTAATCACGAGGATGAAAGTATCAGACAATTAGCGGCTGATTTATTAACAGATTTTTTTGAGTTAAGCCCAGCTTGGTCAGATAATGGCATTTTTATTAAGACTGAAAAAGAAAATTACATTAACGACTTACAATCATTGTTTTTGTTTTTAAAGAAAAATAAAATCGAAAAGATGATTCAAAATAATTTAGATGAAATGGCCAAATCAGAATTAGAGCAGGAGCAAAAAGAACAATTGCTGCATTACCATATTCAACTCATTGAAGTAAGAAATGCCATTTCAGAAATTTTAGGCTCAACTATGAATTGATATGGAAAATCCAATCGTTGATATCGCCATTAAACATGCATCTGAAGTGATTGATGAATCTCTAATGAGCCAAGATGAAACGAGCTTTATGCTCAAATTAGAAGCTTACATAGCTCATTTGTTGCAGAACGATTTTAATGCCTTGGTCAATTTGCTTTATAAAATTGATGTTTCTGAATCTGCCTCTAAAACTTGTTTTGGCCAAGACAATAAGCTCATTGCGCAATGTTTGGCACAGCTGATCTGGCAAAGACAATTACAAAAAGCACAAACCAGACATCAATTTAAGCAAGACCAATAGGCTTTGTTGTAATTACGAGAGATTGAGGCTAAGTTTGTAAACACATGTATAGAATAGTTTGCTTACTTATGATTGGCTTTTGTCAATCTTTATTAGCACAATGGGTATATTTCCCTATTGAGTCTGAACAGGCTTATAAAGTATATAAGTCGCAATGGGATGGGTTTTCAAATAGTCCATACGATGCCGCTCAAAATAGATTCGTGCGACTTGGTCCTAATTCAAATACTAAATCATTTGAAATTGAAGTGTTAGCAAAAAAGCGTTCTAAGTTATTTTATCATCAACCCGACCAGTTTTACTATTTAACGGATTCAAGCAATGATTGGCAAATGGTTGTTAATCCTGTGTTTCATTTTTCAGGAGGCAAGCAAGCCAATCAAACACTTTACAGAAATACCAGAGGAGCAGAAATATATGGCCAAATAGGCGGCGAAAAGGGGGTAGGTTTTTACTCATTGTTTACAGAAAATCAAGAACGCTATCCTGAGGCTTATTTGTTTGCCAAAGATTCTATGAATTATGTGCCCAATGAATGGTTTTATAAAAATTATCAAAAGCAAGGGGCTGTAGATTTTTTTCAAGCAAGAGCATATGTTACGTTTAGTACAGCTAAAAATTACATCAAAATGCAATTTGGTCATGATAAGCACAAGATTGGGAATGGCTATCGCTCTTTGATATTAAGTGATTTTGCTCCACAATATTTGTTTTTTAAGGTCAATACGGATGTGAAAAGATTTCATTACCAAAATCTATTCACGCAATTCATTGATAGAGGTATGGTGCAAGGCAATACTTTGTATCCTAAAAAATTTGGGGCCTTTCATCGATTGAGCTTTGATATCAGACGCAATCTGCAAATTGGGGTTAATGAGATGATCTTATTTGATCGTTCGGACTCAAGCATGCGCAGTCAATTCGATTTAAATTATTTAAATCCAGTTATTTTTTACAGAGCGATTGAATCAAGTATGGGCAGTAAAGATAATAGCTTAATGGCCCTTGATGCCCAATGGACTATTCGCAATCGTTATCAAGTGTATGGGCAAATGTTAATAGATGAATTTAAATTGGATTATATCAAGGATCAACCCAATTGGTGGGCCAACAAATACGCCTATCAAATTGGCGCAAGAGCATTTAATCTAGCTAAAATTCAACATTTAGATGTTTTGTTAGAATACAATCGTGTAAGACCATATACCTATAGCCATGGCATACCGAGTCAAAGTTATAGTCACTTTAATCAACCTTTGGCACATCCACTAGGTTCTAATTTTGCTGAAACAGTGGCCCAAGTTAAATACCAATACAAACGATGGGGAATACAATGGACAGGAACATATGCCAAAATGGGTAGAGATAGTTTCCTCAATGGCCGTAATTATGGCACCAATATTTTAAGATCATATGACGATAAACGTGTAAGTGATTTTTCATCCACTATGTATATGGGTAAATTAACCAAGCTTATGGTAAATGATGTAGTGATTAGTTATCAACCCACACAACATGTTTCCTTTGACTTTAGAGTCAATTCTAGGCAAAACAATGGCATTCAAACGTTTTGGTATTCGTTTGGTTTAAGAATAAATACTGCTTTAAGGCAATTTAATTATTGATTTTTATCAGTTTCTTTTGCTAGGTCTAAAGCGTTGTAAAAATCCTAGAAGTGGCATGACTTTTCTGGTTTGTACCCATACCTTTCCTTCGCCAGAGAATCTACAAACTAATCCTTCGCCAGATAAGAATAAAGATTTATAACCACCTTGTCTTGATACTTTATAGCTTAAGCCTTCTGTAAAAGCAACAATATGACCAGTATCAACTACAAATGCATCTTTTACATCGATGGCTATTATGCCACCATAACTGTTAAACCAAAGATCACCTTCTCCGGAAGCTTTAATCAAAAAGAAACTTTCTCCAGAGAAAAAACCTTTAGTAACGCCTTGCCATTTAGTATCTAAAACAATATTAGGATTAGATGCCACGTAGGCACTGTTTTGAAGGTAAATGGTTTCGTTATTCAAATGGATATGCTCTAAATCTCCAGGAGTTGAAGGGGCTATGGTAATTTCACCACTGCCGTTCTGAGCTGTAAATTCATTAATGAACAAAGATTCACCTGTTAAAAATCGACCAAGACCACCTTTGAATTTGGTTTTCATTTGTATGTTGGTGTCCATGGTAGCCATTGCTGAAGCTTCAACTTTTATGGTTTTACCTTGAGGTATTTGAACAGTTAAAAAACTGTAATCTGGTTTATGTGATATGTCAAATTGAAATGGAGTATTCATAAATTATCTTGGTTTTAATTTTGGACCGATTGAAGTGCCGAAGTTTTTTTGGTTGTGAGATTGACACCAAACAGTGCCTTTGCCCTTAAAGCGACAGACAAAGCCTTCTCCACCTAAAAATGAAGACAACCAATTGCGACCTACTTTTGAAATCGAAAAGGATAAGCTTGGCTCAAATGCTACGATGTGACCTGTGTCTACAATGTAATCGCCATCTACTTCGACAGGATAAATAGCACCGTAACTATTAACTACTACTTTGCCTTGGCCATTTAAATTCAACCAAAATAAGCCTTCTCCTGAGAATATTGATTTTAAACCTTGCCAATTGAAATCGATTTCTACACCTGGTTCAGAAGCTAAATACGAACCTGATTGAACTATCAGTGAGGTGTTGTTTAACTCATAGGTAAACATATCGCCATGTAAGCCTGGAGCTAAATATAATTCTCCGCCATTTGGGCCAGCTGTATAATGATTGATAAAAAAACTTTCACCACTGAGCATACGTTTTAACCCCTTCATAATACCACCGCTGTTTTTCTTGTAGGTTGTGGTTTGGATGTCCATATCATTACTCATGGCAATCATAGCACCACCCTCTGCAGTAATGGCTTCGTTGGGTGCCATTTGAATCTTGGCAACTGAATTGCCTGGTCCTAATTGAATGTCTATTTGCATGATGTTATTTTATAAATTTCTGTTGATCCATTTAGCTAAACCTGAAAAACTTCTGGTTTGCAATATTACTTTTCCTTGCCCAGTGATGCGCATCACAAAGCCTTCACCGCTGGTAATACTACTGATGATATTGCCACTCAATTGTGTTTTGATTTTAAACCCTTTAGGATAAGCCACTAAATGGTCTGTGTCTACGATTAACTCACCATTGATTTCTTTTTCAACCAGACCACCATAAGCGCCAATCATAAATTTGCCTTCACCACTCATTGATAATCTGAACAAGCCTTCGCCACCAATCCATGAATTAAAACCGGCCCATTCTAGGCCCATTTTAACGCCCGGTTCAGAACAAATAAAAGCACCAGATTGAAGATACATTTTTTCACCAGCTTTGATTTCAAGCAATTTGACATCACCTGGAAATGTTTGAGTGAGCGTTAATCTCAATGTGCCTTGAGTGTTATTGGTGTAGGTATTAATAAATAGGGATTCACCGCCTAAAAATTTACGGATAAGGCCTTTTAACAATCCGCCATTTAATTTGGGTTGCATGTCTAATTCAGCATGCATGCTGGTCATAGCATCAGATTCTGTAATAATGCTCTCGCCTGGGGCAAGGTCAATGTGAACAAATCCGAAGGCTGGTGCGCCTTGAATGGTGTAATTCATATATTATATTATTGGTTTAATTCGTTTCTTAATTGGGCTTTGAAATCTTTATAATCAATGGCTAAAGGCTTGGCGTTTTTTTCTACCGGCAAGGCCTTAAGGTTGTCTATACGTTCTTTGGTGGCAGGGTGGGTACTTAAAAAGGAAGCATCGCCAAGATCGGGCGCTTCCTTGCTCATGGTGTAAAAGAAATCTATCATGCCTTGAGTAGGAATATTAGCTATTTGTAATAGTTTAAAACCATTGTCATCGGCTTCGCGTTCGTAGTCTCTGCTGTATTTTAAAGAGCTAAGTGCTGCGCCTGCAGTAGCAATGTCTGACGAGATGCCTGCGATATCACCTATTAAACCTCGTAAAATAAAGAACAAGCCAAAATTGCTAATAATGCCTCTCAAGTGATGACGCTTGGTGACATGCGAAATTTCATGGGCCAAAACACCTGCCACTTCTTCTGCTGATTGCGCTTTTTGTAATAAGCCACTGTGAATGATAACTGCCCCACCTGGTAGAGCGAAGGCATTTAAACTTTTATCTTCAATAATGGTAAATGAGAATTTAAATTGAGTATCATTGACGGCTTTTACCAATGGTTCCGTTATGAGTTTAAGTTTCAGATTGATAAGGCTGTCAGATATAATGTGTTTGTCAAGCAATGCTGTCTTGCGCATCTGCTCTGAAATTTTTTGTTCTTGACTCGGCGGAATGGTATTGGCAATTTTTTCAACCATTTTGTCTTTCATTAGCCATAGGCCTATCATTAAGGTGATTACTATGCCTGTTATTGCCGCAGCTGATGTCCATAGACTGGTTTTTCTGCGCATTAAGTTCTGAAGAATAGGCTTAAGTTCAGGATGAGCAGAAAATGCAGGATCTTGAAGAATGGCCTTTTGATCAGTGTAAAGGGTAAGGCCGCTTGAACTTGGGTGGTTGAAAAACAAATAGCGATTGGCTGCACCACCAATTTGAATGTCTATGCCTTGAATGGGCATTGAATGTGAAATACCAGTGTCATTAATAAACAATAGTTGCTCATCTTGGATTTGAAGTTGTCCGCTAAAACGACCGTTTTTGAAGCTTTCTGAAAGGGCTATTCCGTTGTATTGCATGCTTTAAAACAAAGTTTTTTGACCGTCTAGTTCTTCAGCTATTACTTGAGTTTCAGAATTAGATGTTTCAACAATTGGCTCAGTTTCAACTTTCCAAGTGCCCACTTTAGGACTGATCAATTTGGCGGATTTGAAAGTATCGTAAGTGATTTTATTGCCTATGGCTTTCCAACCTTTTACCTCAATAAAGTCAGCTATTTTGATGATTTCAGTTTTCTTTTCTCCTTTAGCGGTGGTCACTTTTATCTCTACCTCAGGGTTTTCATCAGTACTTGCAATGATTAATTTGCTGCTTGGTCTTTCATTAATGAACAAAAATTTCTTGCCCACTGTAGTGGTTTCAATTAAAAAGCGTTTTGCATAATAATTTCTAGATGACACATCGTAATGAATGCAATTGATTGGTTGCTTTTCATGGAATTTTTGAATCAAATAGATGTCATTATTTTCATATCGATTGGTTAGTTCGTTGTCTGTTAATTCATAACTACCATCATTAAAGATGACCAAGATTTTATCTTCAGAAGTGAAGTTACCTAATAATTGACCTCTGTTGTCTACATTCAATCTACCAATATCTGAATCGTACCAAATATCTCTGCCTTTAAATGTAGATTTACCTTTTTCTTTAAGTTCAATCTTTCTGATAGGATGCTTGGTTAAAGTATTGCCCTTAGAGGAGCGGCCTTTGATTTCAAGGTGCCTGAAATCGTATTCAAAATACTTGATTTTGGCGCTGGCCATATTGCTTAAATGAATACCAATTTTTTCAGCTTCACTGTTGTTGTTGGCTGAAAAATACAATAGTTTACTGCCAGGCGTTTCCATGGTCACAGTGTATACTTTATCTCTGATAACCCCTAATACATTGAATCGCTTAACATAACTTACGCCTGATTTGCCATCGTAGTAGGCCACATTGTATACTTTTCTCTCATCGTTTTTACGGTAGACATCTACATACAATAAGTCTTTGCCCATGAACTGTTTTTCAGATACTTTACTCACCAAGTAACTGCCATCTTTTCTGAAAGCAATTACATCATCAATATCAGAACAATCGCAGATATAGGTATCTTTTTTAAGCCCATACCCCACAAAGCCCTCTACGTAATTTACATATAGTTTTTCATTGGCAACTGCCACCACATTGGTTTCGATTTTATCAAACAATCTAATTTCAGTTTTACGTTCTTTGCCCTTGCCGTATTTTTTAATAAGGTTTTTGAAATAATCAATAGCAAACTCAGTTAAGTGATCTAAATGGTGTTGAACTTGTTTGATTTGATCCTCTAATCCTTTGATGTATTCATCAGCCTTAAAAGCATCATATTTAGAAATACGTTTGATTTTTATTTCAGGCAATTTGGCAATATCTTCAACTGTAATAGCTCTTCTTAGTAACTTTTTGAAAGGTTTGATCTTCTTGTCAATCATTTCAAGAATCTCTTCCCAAGTTTCACATTCCTCAATATGACGGTAAATCTTATTTTCTATGAAGATTTTCTCCAGAGAACTAAAATGCCATTTGTTTTCTAAATGGTTCATTTCATTCTCTAGTTCAATTTTGAGTAAGTTGAGGGTATGGTCTGTAGAGGTTTTAAGAATGTCATTGACACCCAAAAACAGCGGCTTATCATCAACAATTACGCAAGCGTTAGGAGAGATGCTTACCTCACAATCTGTAAAGGCATACAAAGCATCAATGGTCATATCTGTGCTCACGCCTGGGGCTAATTGCACTTCAATTTCCACGTCTTTAGCGGTATTGTCAATTACCTTTTTGATTTTGATTTTGCCGTTGTCATTGGCTTTAAGAATGCTCTCAATAATGCTTTCTGTAGTAGTGCCAAATGGAATTTCTTTGATCAGTACCTTCTTGCCATCTGAAGACTCAATTTTAGCTCTACATCTGATTTTACCGCCTCTTCGACCTTCGTTATAATTGCTAAAGTCGGCCATACCACCCGTTAAAAAGTCAGGGAGAATATTGCTCTTTTTGCCTTTTAAAATATCAATACTGGCTTCACATAACTCAATAAAGTTGTGAGGCATGATTTTAGTCGCTAAGCCAACTGCAATCCCTTCAACACCTTGCGCTAAAATCAAAGGGAATTTAACCGGCAAGGCAATGGGCTCACGTTTTCTGCCATCATAACTAACTTGCCAATCAGTTGTTTCATCATTGAAACTGACTTCTAAAGCAAATTTAGATAAACGGGCTTCAATATACCTCGATGCAGCAGCACTGTCACCAGTTCTAACATCGCCCCAGTTACCTTGGGTTTCAATCAATAAATCTTTTTGACCCAAATTGACAATGGCTTCACCGATCGCAGCGTCACCATGAGGGTGGTATTGCATCGCTGAACCAATAATATTGGCTACCTTGTTGAATCGACCGTCGTCCATTTCTTTCATTACATGGAGTATGCGTCGTTGTACTGGTTTTAATCCATCGTATAAATTTGGAACAGCGCGTTCCAAAATGACATAACTGGCATATTCTAAAAACCAGTTTTCGTAGAGTCCAGACACTGGTAATACGCCAGCTCCGTCTCTATGGCCATGGTGAATAATCCCGTCAATATGTTCTTCTTCTTCGTTGTGCTCCATAAATTATGCTTCTTCTGATTCTAATTCTACCACTACAGCCTCAGTGGTAATGTCCTTTTCAATGTATAAGTTATCAATGATAAACTCTTGGCGTTCTGGGGTGTTTTTTCCCATGTAGTACTTTAAGAGCTTTTCAATACTGGTTTCTTTGGTTAAGATGATTGGCTCTAAGCGCATATCTTCTCCAATAAAGCGCTCAAATTCATTCGGGGAAATTTCTCCCAATCCTTTGAATCGTGTTATTTCAGGTTTGTGTCCTAAGTGCTTGATGGCTTTTTGTTTTTCCTCTTCGTTGTAACAGTAAATGGTTTCTTTCTTATTTCTTACCCTAAACAATGGTGTTTGAAGAATGTATACATGTCCATTTCTAACCAAGTCTGGAAAAAATTGTAAGAAGAAAGTCATGAGCAACATACGGATGTGCATGCCGTCAACGTCAGCATCGGTTGCGATTACAATTCTATTGAAACGAAGGTTGTCAAGGCCTTCTTCAATGTCTAAAGCATGCTGTAGAAGGTTGAATTCTTCGTTTTCATACACCACCTTCTTTTTTAATCCATAGCAGTTCAAAGGTTTACCTCTTAAGCTAAATACGGCCTGATGTTCTACATTTCTACTTTTGGTGATACTTCCACTCGCACTATCTCCCTCGGTAATGAAGATGGTGGTGTCAAATTTTTCGTCTTTGTTGTCGGTTAAATGCAAACGACAATCGCGTAATTTTTTATTGTGCAGGTTGGCTTTCTTGGCCCTTTGCTGAGCAAGTTTCCTAACGCCTGCCATGTCTTTTCTTTCTCTTTCGTTTTGAAGGATTTTTTTTAATAGGGCTTCTGCAGTTTGAGGGTTTTTGTGCAGAAAGTTATCCATCAATTTCATTAGGTTTTCACTCACAAAAGAGCGCATTCCTTGGCCTCCTGGGGCCATTTCAGTACTGCCTAATTTGGTTTTGGTTTGAGACTCAAACACCGGCTCTTGGACCCTTACTGCAATGGCTGCCGATATCGAAGTCCTGACGTCAGAAGCATCAAAATCTTTTTTGTAAAACTCTCTGATGGTCTTAACCACTGCTTCTTTAAGTGCAGATAAGTGCGTTCCACCTTGTGTGGTGTATTGTCCGTTCACAAAAGAATAGTATTCTTCACCGTATTGGGTGCCATGGGTGATGGCCACCTCAAAATCACTTTCTTTAAAGTGCATAATCGGATACAAAATTGTTTCAGTATCCACTTTGCGTTCTAACAAATCTTTCAGGCCATTTTTAGACAAGAAGTTTCTGCCGTTGAATTGAAGGGTAAGACCAGAATTCAAAAAGGCATAGTTCCACATTTGCTCTTCAAGGAACTCAGGAATGAATCTATAATTCTTGAAAATGCTATTATCTGGTTCGAAAATGATGAGCGTACCATCTCTTCCATCGGTCTTTTCTTCTTTAAAATCCTTCTGTAGCTCACCTTTAGCGAACTCCGCTTTTTTGGTTTTTCCATCTCTAAAGGATTGGACACAAAAGTAGGAGGAAAGGGCGTTCACTGCTTTGGTACCCACTCCATTCAAACCCACTGATTTTTGAAAAGCTCCAGAGTCGTATTTGCCACCAGTGTTGATTTTGCTCACACAATCAATCACTTTTCCCAATGGAATACCGCGGCCATAATCTCTTATTTCAACTTTGTTATCACTGATGCTGATTTCTATTTTTTTACCATGACCCATCATGTGCTCGTCAATGCTGTTGTCGAGGATTTCTTTCACCAACACATAAATGCCATCGTCTGCTGATGAGCCATCGCCCAGCTTGCCAATGTACATCCCTGGGCGCATCCGAATATGCTCTTTCCAATCGAGAGATCTTATACTGTCTTCTGAGTAATTCACATTTTGATCTGCCATAATTTCAATAGAAAGCGAAATTAAGGCCATTTAGCTTGTGGTTATTTACAACCTCAAGGGACTTATGAACAAATTCTAGGGTAAAAAGCTGGTTAATCAAACTTAAAAGTATTTTGTTTAAATAAATGTGGGAATATTTTTTAATTATTTGATAATCAATTTAATAACTGTTTATTTTTGCAATTTCAATCAATAATTCTAAAAGTTAATTGCGCAAGTGCTTGTTTTTTGAAGTTTGAAATACTAAATTTGCACTCCCAAAAAGAAAAATCATGAAAGCTGATATACATCCATCTTCTTACCGTTTTGTCATTTTCAAAGACTTAAGTAGCGATTACTCATTTTTAACTCGCAGCTGTGTAGAAACTAAAGAAACAGCTACTTGGACAGACGGAAAAGAATACCCAATCTACAAATTGGAGATTTCTGACAAGAGCCATCCGTTCTTCACAGGTAAACAAACCTTGGTGGATACTGCTGGTAGAATTGACAAATTCCGTCAACGTTATACTAAGAAGTAATTGTTTTCATCAAATACATTTAAAGTCCCAATCGGGACTTTTTTTTTATATGTGACTTTTTAACTTAATTTGATTTAAAATGAATTGTATTTTATTTGATGATGTTCATACGCAAGCCTTGTTGCCATTAACATATACAAGGCCTGCGGCTCACATAAGATGTGGTATTTTAACCATTGCCGAGAAATGGGAAAGGCACATGCAACAGTCTTTTTCATATTTCACTGCTGACTACCTTTCAGAAAAATACCCATTAATAACTGGCCCAGATAACTTGTGCATTAACGGTAGATTATTGCCGAATCCAACATTAATTTCAGCCATAAAGGCTTTGCAGCTTAATCAGTCGTTGGAGGCCAATGGCATTACTTTGGCATATCGATCAACATCGGCATCAGCAAAAGAAAAAATGGAAGCCGTTGCTTTTGAGGCTGATTATCAAATCATCAATAGAGTGCACGATATTTTTTCTATTAATCACAGCGCAATTGAGGCCGATTTCAATTTGTTAACGGCCAATAGAACGTCTGCTGAAATTTCAAGAAGCAATACCATATTAGGTCAACACCCTATTTTTATTGAAGAAGGCGCTCAAGTGGAGGCAGCTGTATTGAATGCTAAAGAGGGATGCATATACATTGGCAAGGATGCAGAAATTATGGAAGGTGCCTTGATCAGAGGGCCTTTTGCTTTGTGCGAACACGCCACTGTTAAAATGGGGGCTAAAATTTATACAGGCACCACCATTGGTCCGCATTGTAAAGTGGGGGGCGAGGTGAGTAATTCAGTCATGTTTGCCTATTCCAATAAAGGCCATGACGGCTTTTTGGGAAATTCAGTTATTGGTGAATGGTGTAATATAGGCGCAGATAGCAATAACAGTAATCTTAAAAATAATTATGAAATGGTTAAACTATGGAATTATGCTAGCCAAAGATTTGAAAAAACTGGCCTGCAATTTTGTGGTTTAATTATGGGCGATCATAGCAAATGTGGTATCAATACCATGTTTAATACAGGCACTGTAGTTGGGGTTTCTGCTAATATTTTTGGCAGTGGTTTCCCAAGACAATTTGTGCCATCCTTTAGTTGGGGTGGATCTCAGGGGTTTGAAACCTATTCACTCGAAAAGGCTTGTCAAACGGCAGATTTAGTTATGCAGCGCAGGCACTTAAACTTAAGCGCAGCAGACAATCAAATTTTAAATTATATTTTTAATCAAGACAAAACACATAGAAACTGGGAATCATGAGTAAAAGACAACAGATTGCAGCTGGCAATTGGAAAATGCACAAAACCTTTCTAGAAGGTCAAGGATTGGCGCAAGAAATTCGCACCATGTCTGAATCAGAATTAACTAACGGGGCTAAATTGCTAATATTTCCGCCATTCATACATTTACAATCATTGGTAAAGCAAATGGAAGGCTCTGCTATTGGTGTTGGTGCTCAAAACATTAATGAGCATGAACAAGGGGCCTACACTGGCGAAATTTCAGCGGCCATGTTGAAGTCTATTGGCGTTCAATACACTTTGGTTGGTCACAGTGAAAGACGCCAGTATTACAATGAAACCAATGCCTCTTGCGCGGCTAAATTGACCGCTGCTTTCAAGCACCAAATCATTCCTGTGTATTGTATAGGTGAAACCCTTAGTGAAAGAGAAGCCAATAAGCATTTTGACGTTGTTAGTGAACAATTAGCGGCCTTAAAAGTATTGTCGGCAGAAGAGATGTCTTCATGCATAGTGGCATACGAACCAGTTTGGGCTATTGGCACTGGTGTTACGGCAAGTGCTGAACAAGCCAATGAAATGCATATTCACATTCGCAAAACCATAGCGACTTTATTTAACCAAAGTATAGCAGACGCTGTTGCTATTTTATACGGAGGAAGTGTAAAACCTGATAACGCACAAGCGCTGTTTTCAATGTCAGATATTGATGGTGGTTTAATAGGCGGTGCAGCCTTGTCTTCAAGAGACTTTATCAATATAGCTAAAGGCTTTTAATTAAAGGCTCCAAACCAAAAGTTTGTTGTCTATATAAAGGTGCTCAAGAAAGATTGTTTTTTGAGTGGTTTCAGTCTGAATTGTGCCCTGTAATTGAGGTAGATTTTGAACGCTCAAATGGGTCTTAAAGTCAAGGGCCTTCTCGGCATAAATTTTATATAACACTTCTTTTGCAGACCACACCAACAAAGCCATTTCTGGTTTACCTTCTGGGTCAATATCACTTGGGCTTATGAATTTGCTGGCCAATTTTAGAATATTAGGTCTTGGAAATTCTATATCAATGCCAATATTGCTGGCTTCTGGATTGGTATCAATGTAGACGCTTACCCAGTTTTTAGAATGACTAATTGAGATCTTGCTTTGAATTTGATCTAATAGGGGCTGCCCTTTGGAAGAGTATGCGAGCAAATTATCAATCTTTTTGTTCAACAAATGATTGATTAAAAAGCGCGTGCAAGCCTTGCATAATTGTTGTTCTTCGAGCAGTGTTTGATCGGGATGAATTGAAATTTTTTCTAAAAAAAAACTTAAAGGTTCGGAGATTTCCCAAACCGCTAGTTTCTTTGTAGCATCAATTTGTTTTTCAAGTCTAAGTGGCATGCCAATTAATGTTGTAAAAATACGCGAGTTTATAGCACATACACAAGCAGTTTATACGCTGTGTTTATCAGGTAAGCCTTTCGGATTTTACAGTGCTGGCGCTGACGGACAACTACTTGAATGGGAGGGAAGGTCCAATGAAGTTGTCAGGTTGGCTCAATGCAGTTCAGCTGTATATGCATTGGCTAAGTTTAATCAATATTTATTAGCCGGTTGCAGTAAAGGGCAGTTATATGTGTATGATGGTGCACTTGTCAAATGTATTCAAATGGTCGCTTCCCCCATCTTTGATATTTTAGCCTTCAAGGATCAATTGCTCATTGTTCAAGGCAATGGCACTTGCACAGTTTTCAATTCAGCATTAGAACCGATTAAAACCATTGTCGTTTCAGATAAACCTTTGCGTAAAATAATGCTGCATCAAGATCAAATACATTTCTGTGGAAGCAAAGGGCTTGTTTATCAATTTGATGAGTATTTAAATCCAATTGGCACCTTGTCAATAATTGACACAACCTTGTTTACCATGGCTTATGATCCACTGCATCAAGCGGCTTTTGTGGCAGGTAAATCAGGGCAACTCATGCGTTTCAATCATGAGGGAATGATTGAAAAGGTCCAAGCCCATAATGCCACTATTCATGATATTGCTTTTTCTGAAGACGCTCAATTATTGGCCAGCGCCAGTATGGATAAGAGTATTCGATTATGGCAGCCTAGTCCACTCAAATTGCTTAAAGTGGTAAATTACGATAAACAAAAAGCCCATCAGAATTCAGTGAATAAAATTTTGTGGTTTGAAAAAAACAATTTTATTTCGTGCAGCGATGACCACACAATTCAGTGGTTTCAAATACAAGAATCATGATTTTAACAGATTACCAAATACTCGATGAGATTGAAAAAGGATCCATTTTAATTGAACCATTTAGAGCAGATTGTTTAGGCACAAATAGCTATGATGTGCATTTAGGTCGTTACTTAGCCACCTACAAAGACAGAGTGCTTGATGCGAAAGCTCACAATAAAATTGATCATTTTGAAATTCCACAAGAGGGCTTTGTTTTACAACCAGGCACTTTGTATTTGGGTGTAACAGAAGAATACACTGAAACCCATAACCATGTACCTTTTTTAGAAGGCAAAAGCAGCACAGGTCGTTTAGGTATAGATATTCATGCCACGGCTGGTAAAGGCGATATTGGTTTTTGCAATACTTGGACGCTTGAAATCAGCGTTTCTCAACCAGTAAGAGTATATGCTGGTATGCCAATAGGGCAATTGATCTATTTTGTAGTGAATGGTGAAGTTAAAACCATGTACAACAAAAAGAAAAATGCCAAATACAACACCCGCACCATACGTCCTGTTGAGAGTATGATGTGGAAGAACAAATTCTAATTAGAAGTTAAATTTTAATGTTGGCGTCTGTAAAAGATTGCTAACGTGTAATTGCCTATCAATGATTTGTATGGTATAATACATTGAATCAGGTTGAATGCCTGGATAGGGTAGTGCTTTAATTTTTAGGGTAATATCGCCAAAAATGGCTTTGTTTTTTCCTGTAGGGGTAATGTTGTCAATGCGGTCATTAAAGTTAACCGTATCGTTGCTTAAAGGAATTGCAATTTTCTGCGCAACACCATTGTCGACTCGGTAAACACTTACCAATAAATTGTAAAAATAAGGGCTGCCGTAATTGAATGGGGCTGTAGTATCTGCAGAAGACAAACCAATGTCGCCATCGCCATCGGTATAATGAAAACTGATTTCAACAGCTGAGTCTTTGCCGTTTAATTGGAATTGTTTAGGACTTTCGTTTAAGCTGATCACAGGTTCCTTGGGAAAATTAAATTCAGTGGTCTGGCAAGCAGCCAATACTAAAAAACCAAATATTTTGATATATTTTTGAACCATGTCTGTGCGCGAATGGCAAAGTCAATTATTGCATCTGCAAGCTGAGCAATTTGAAGCAGTCGCCTTAGAGGTTTTTGCTTATCAATATGAACATTGCTCGGTGTATAGGCATTACCTCAATCACTTGTCATTCGATCGTTCAAAAGTACTTGATTTCAATCAAATCCCCTATTTGCCCATTGCTTTTTTTAAACAGCACCAAGTTTCAAGCGGCGCTTTTGAAGCTGAAACGGTTTTTGAAAGCAGTTCAACTACAGGTATAGGCGTTAGTAAACACTTCGTTAAAGACTTGTCATGGTATAAACAGGTGTTTACCGCTGCTTTTGACTTTCATTTTGGCGCTTACCAACAATACGCTCATTTGGGTTTATTGCCGAATTATTTGGAGCGATCCAACTCCTCTTTAATTGTGCAAGTCAATCACTTTGTTCAAAGTACACTCGCCTTAGGCTCACAGTTTTATTTGTATGATTGTGCCGCTTTATTGAAGCAAATCCAGGTCAACAAGCGTCGTCAAATTCCTACTATTTTATGGGGCGTTACATTTGCTTTGCTTGATTTAGCAGAGTCTCATTCAGTTGATTTGTCGCATTGCATTATCATTGAAACAGGAGGCATGAAAGGCCGTCGCAAGGAAATCACTAGGCAAGCATTACATAGCGAATTGTGTAGCGCGTTTAAAACAACAAGCATAGCTACAGAATATGGTATGACTGAACTCATGTCTCAAGCCTATTCAAAAGCCAATGGTCAATTACTCTGCCCACCTTGGATGAGGATTCAAATCAGAGAGATGAATGATCCCTTTTCAGTTTTAGGGCCAGAGCAACATGGGGCCATCAATATTGTGGATTTAGCCAATTTCAATTCTTGTGCGTTTATTGAAACATCTGACCTAGGTAAAAAACACGCCAATGGCTGTTTTGAAGTCTTAGGTAGAATGGATTATAGTGATACCCGAGGGTGTAGTTTAATGCTGTCATGATTAAGGATTTAATAGGAGAATTGAAAAATTACCTCAGGGCATTCTCTCTAACACAAGGTTTATTGTTACTGGCTTTTGCTGCTCTCAGTGTCGGTTTAAATCATTACTATCACATTGAAAAACAATTGCATCAACTTGATTTTTGGCCGAGTCTAGCTGGTTTCTTTCTGATGTATGCCATTCACGTTTATGTTGGTTTGTGTATAGTCTTGCCAAATATCAATTTAAGCGGGATAAAGGCCCAATGGCGCATGCATACGCTTTGGCTTTTAGCCTGTTTGTTGTTTGCCTTTAGAGCTTGTTTTACTTATCACGGGTGGTGGATTGAATCCGTTTTTGGTGCAGAGCAGGCGCTGTTAAAATTCAGGGTGTTTAACAATGTGTTCAGGGCCTTATATTGTATTGTGCCGGTCTTTGTAATTTGGCTTGTGCATGAATCAGAACATCAGTGTTTTTACGGTTTAAAACCCTTGAAGTCGCAATATAAATTGTATGCCTACATGCTGTTAGCTATGTTGCCACTGATTGCATTGGCTGCTTGTAATCAATCGTTTTTAAGTTACTATCCAAGAGCCAATAAAGTGCTTGAAGTGGGCGGTACTTGGCTTGATTTGTGTTTGTATGAATTGTTTTACGGGCTTGATTTTGTTTCTATAGAGTTGTTTTTTAGAGGTTTTATGGTCATAGCGTTTATTCGCTATGTTGGTATATATGCAGTCTTGCCCATGTCATTAATGTATATGTCTATTCATTACGGGAAACCTACAGGAGAAGCCATCAGTTCATTTTTTGGAGGCAGTCTTTTAGGGGTAATGAGCTTTTATAGTCAATCAATTTTAGGTGGTATTTTCGTGCATATTGGTATAGCCTGGGGTATGGAAATAGGGGCGAGTATTGCACATGCTTACAAATAATGCAGTACTGAAATAAATAAGAATAAACTAATTATCTTCGCGGTATGAATAAAGTAGTAGCCAATGCAGAAGAAGCTATAAAAGACATTCAAGATGGCGCTGTGATTATGTTAGGCGGCTTTGGATTATGTGGTATTCCTGAAAATTGTATTGCTGCCTTGGTAAAAAAAGGTAGCAAAGACTTAACTTGTATAAGCAACAATGCTGGTGTTGATGATTTTGGCATTGGTCTGATGTTGCAAACCAAACAGGTTAAGAAAATGATTTCTTCTTACGTTGGCGAGAATGCAGAGTTTGAACGTCAATTGTTGTCTGGTGAACTTGAAGTTGAATTGATCCCACAAGGCACTTTAGCTACTCGATGCATGGCTGCGGGTTATGGTATGCCAGCGGTATACACACCAGCAGGGGTTGGTACTGAAGTGTCTATTGGCAAAGAAACTAGAGTGTTCAACGGCAAAACCTATTTATTAGAACATGCTTTCGATGCAGATTTTGCTATTGTAAAAGCTTGGAAAGGCGATACACATGGCAACTTGATATTTAAAGATTCAGCTAGAAATTTTAATCCATTAATGGCCATGGCCGGTAAGATTACCATTGCAGAAGTGGAAGAATTATTGCCAGCCGGCGAATTAAATCCCAATGACATTCATACACCAGGAATTTACGTTCACAGGATTTTTAAAGGTCAAGACTACGAAAAACGCATTGAGCAAAGAACCGTAAGACCAGCCAAGTAATCAATTTGCTGCAAGACATTCAAATTCAAGGGACAGAAGATGGCAGTGCTACATTGTATTTGCCAGGCTTACTAGAAACCTATCATTCCAATAAAGGCGCCTTAGGGGAGAGTTGGCATGTGTATATTCAAAATGGTCTTTTGCCAAAATTATCTGAGGCATCTTCTTTAACTATACTTGAAGTTGGATTCGGTACTGGATTAAATGTTCTGCTAAGCCTTGAAGCGACTTCAGAACAACACTCGATTCGGATGATGTCATTAGAGCCTTATTTGTTGAGCTTGCCATTATTAGCATCCTATTACCAACATTTTGAACAAGTGCCAAAGCACTTAAGTTGTTTACCTACTTTGTTGGCTAGTGAGCAAGTTCAGACTATACAAGCAGGGTTCCAATTTCAATTAATACCATCGAAATTAGAAGACTTAAGCAAAACTCAAATGGCTTTTGATGGCCCTATTGATTTGGTTTATTTTGATGCGTTTGCCCCTTCCAAACAACCAGAAGTATGGCAAATAGATTGTTTTAAAAAGCTCTATGAATCAATGGCCCACAAAGGCAGATTGGTGACCTACTGTGCACAAGGACAATTTAAAAGACATTTAAAACAAATTGGGTTTGAAGTGTATAATCCACCTGGGGCATTCGGGAAACGCGAAATGACGGTTGCCATAAAGCCTTAATTCATGTAATATTGTAGCCATGGAACTTCAACTGATCGATATCGGTAAACGTTATGCCAATCATTGGTTGTTCCGTCATGTGCAAATGTCATTAACAACTGGCGATGTGCTCTCTGTTCAAGGTGGGAACGGTTTTGGAAAATCTACCCTCATGCAAATAATTTATGGCTTTATTGAGCCTAGCGAAGGCCAAGTGGTAATTGATGGGAAATCAGATTTTAAGGCCAATCAATTGTTTAGCTATACTGGTCCTTATATGGAGTTGCCTATGTCATGTTCCATCGAAGAAATTCATGAGTTGTATAGCAAAGCCAATAAAATTGAGTTATCACTAGAGGCCTTTTATGACTATACCCAACTGAAGTTCTCAAAACAAAGCCCTATACAGTTCATGTCTTCAGGGCAATTACAAAAACTCAAAACAGCCCTTTGTTTTTGTAGTACTTCACCAATTCTATTGCTCGATGAGCCGCTTAGCAATATCGATCATGCCGGTGAATTATGGTACAAAAATTGTCTTAACAACCTTAACAACAAAATTGTCGTCATAGCAGGTAATTATGAACAAGAATTTTCGAGCGCTAAGCACCATTTGGATCTTAAACAGTATAAAACCTTCTAAGTTTTTCTATAGTCTTATTGGGCTTTTGTTCTTTCAGTTGTATGCGTTAGCTGGTAAACCAAAAAGTGCTCAGGTTAAGCAGCTTCAGCAACACAATGCCTTGAAATTACAGCAATCTGCCTATATCGGTTTAGATACTTTGTTTTGCTCAGGAAAGGCAGTGGCCATTGCCCATCGCTTGGTCAATGTCAATAACCAAGAGCGCTATGAATTGTTGGCTTTCTCAGATAAGCATAGAGCCTTATTGATTGATTCTAATCAAAATGCTCAAAAACAAACCCTTTACAACTATCAGTTCCCAAGTTTAGCAATGTCTTGTTCAGCAGTAAAAAAACCTACTTGGTTCAATTTGGCATCTGCTGTTTGTAAATACCAATTAATGACTCCAAATGGAATAGATACCACAAAGGCAGAGTTGTTTTTGACCTTGAACGGTGCATCTGCTAAGCAAATCCCTTTGAAAGTTGATTCGGCACAAGTACCCTATGAAAAACGTTATATTGTACAACGCAATTTACAAGCACCCTTAACCTACTCTGAAGATCAGGTGGCCCAAGATGGTCAACTCATTGCCCGTTGGGAAGAGAACATCGTTCAGAGTCCTCAAGGGGATCTTCTTCAACTAAGTATTATGAATGCCCTAGGGGCAGAGATTGCAACCGCTTCAAGGGGAAAGGTTTTAAATGACAACAATACCTATAACTGGCATATACTAACGCATAAAGATATGAAATTTCATTCTACTGAATTAAAGTCAGAAGGAGAGTTGGGTGAGTTGCTTCAATTCTTGATTCAAAAGCAATATTTATAGCGCAAAAAAAAGCGCCTCGTTACCTTAGCGCTTTAATAGTATTAACATTTAACTGAGCTTAATCTTGTGCAGGATTTTCTGAAGAGTTGTTAAACTCTCTAGGCTTAGCCATAGTCACAATCATTTTACGACCGCTTAGTTCAGTGCCATTTAATGCTTCAATGGCTTTGTTGCCATCATCGTCATTCGCCATTTCAACAAATCCAAAACCTTTGCTGCGTTTGGTTTCTGGGTCTCTTACTATTTTGGCTCCAATGACTTCGCCATGGGCCAAAAATACTTCCTTTAATTCTTCAGTTCTTAATCGATAGTTTAGGTTTCCAATGTAAATTCTCATGTCTGTTTTGTCGTTTGAAACAAAACTTCAAGATTCTCTTTGGATTAAAAAATGCAAGTTAATTTCAGTGGTAAAAAACAAGCGCAACTAATTGATATACAATTTATTGCGCTTTATTTTGTGGATAGTCTAAAAAACCTTACTTTGAGTCAAAAGCAGACTTTATCGACGAAAGTATGAAATTTCGATGCTCTTTACTGTTTTTTGTCGACGAAGGTAAAACGGCTGTCAATGATTTTTGAATTGACAATAATTGAGCATGTGCTTTAGATTTTGAAATAGCGTCATAAACACCTGATTGATAGATGAATACTAAAAAGTCAACATATTCAGCTTGTAGGTTTTGTCGATAAGTATTGACATCTGTGTTAAGGTCAGCGTCAAAAATAGCCGAGGTCAAATCTCTAAAGACATCAGATAATTCATATTGATTGCCATACAATTTACTGTCTGTGATTCTTTGTAAGGTATTAGGATGTAATATATGGGTTAAAACACTAGTTTGAATATTCAATACGCGTTTGTGAAGTTTTGGATCTTCGCCTGAGCTAAAGAAGTCAAATCCTCTTCTTTGCATTTGTAAATAGTTGGCCAAATCTTTTGGAACCTCCATAGCATTTGGCGCAAATACTTGATCAGTCAAGAGTTTCATTGCTGCTTTTTGGGTTGCTAATGGCACAGCGGTTAATGGTTGTTGATTCGTTGTCTGATTGCTATAGCTTCTGTCTACATATACACCGCCTATATACCTAGACACCACACCTGCTTGGATGCCCCATTCCCCACTCAGAACCAAATAATTGCTTCTCAATTCATGGTAGCTTCTGTCTGAATGACCATAATTACTCATTAATTGACTTTGTAATTGTTTGATTAACTCAATGCGTTCTTTGGCAAAACTAACTGCGTCATTACTCATGTCACCAATCATCACTCTTGGGTCTATGCCTTTTCCAGGGGCGCGCATGTCGTCTGCATCATTGCCAAAACACAAGGCAGGATCAGTGCTTCTGTTTAGGATTTGCTTTCTGGTCTTAAGGTCTTCAATTGAGTCCTTGGCTTGGTAGTATCCAAATTCAATGGCCCACATATCATATGGTCCAGGTCTGTCAGTATAGTATTGGCATTTTTGTCCTTTGCGGTTGCTGAAATTTACTGCAGGGTAATCCATCACGCTGCCCGTTAAACCTATTGCTTTGGTTTTATTGATATCGTATAGGTCGTTTACACTGTGCAATTGGGTAGCCTTCATGTTATGGTTGAGCCCTAAGGTGTGACCAACTTCATGTAATACCAAATAGTATAAGGCTTCTTTTAAAAACTGATCAACTTCTGCTTCACTTGCATGCTGTGCAGTTAAAGCCTGAAGGCCCAATAAATTTTGCATGTGTAGTTGATCACCAGCAGTACAAGCATATCCTAAATCTTTGTGCTCGTTAGACGCTTCAATTAACATATCAAGACCAGCTTGATCAAAAACTTTTTGGGACTTTAAGCGGTTGGTAATAAATACCCATTCAAACATGATGTCAGCACCTAAAATCTCACCTGTTCTAGGATTGACGAAACTAGGGCCATAGCCACCAAATGGAGGCTCTGGGCTACTGGTCCATCTCAATACATTGTATCGGATATCACCTGCATCCCAAGTGGCGTCATCTGGTTGTTCTTTTATTTCTATAGCATTTGAGAATCCAGCCTTTTCAAAAGCAATATTCCATTGTAAAATGGCCGCTTTAATGGTTGGTCTTAAATCTTTAGGAGTGGTGTTTTCTATCCACCATGTAATTGGTTTTACAGGGTCTGAAACTGCTGCGTTGGGGTCTTTTTTAGTCAAGTCCCATTTGTGAATCAAGTCGCGATAGTTCAATGCATCTGTGGTGGTCATGTCGTTCACTTGAGTTAAAAAATAACCTACTCTAGGATCATCTAAGCGCGGCTTAAAATTGTTTTTAGGCATCTCAATGAAACTGTGTTGTAATAAGATTTCCATATAACGGCCATCTGTAATGGCATCGCTGCTGCTGCCTCTGGAAGATGGGTCATCATAAACGTATTTTACAACTACATCTGTGTTTTCAGGGTAGTTTTTTACCTGTTGGTATTTGGTTTTGCTTCTGCTCAATTGACCAAGATTAAACATGCCTGGGAAAAAACTACTTTGTTTGATTTGGTATAAGGCTTCAGATAAAAAGAGATTGTCTGCCTCAATTAAATATTCCCCTTTAGCTTCGTCTGCAACAACGATTTTTTCACTAGCCATAACAGCGTTGGTAATGTTGGCATCTTTAGCTTTAGCGATTGCGTTTTGAGGGTCAAAAAAGAAGTTGGTGTTTTGAGTCGTGAATTCGATTTGATTGAAATATCTATTAATTGTAAAGACTTTATTGTCTCTGAATGTGCCTTTATTATGGCCTGTGGTGGTGTTGCCATTTTCAACATAACTAAAATAAATAAACTCTTTGTTGAATTGACTGCGTTTAACCAACATCATCATAGACCCGTTTGTGGTATCTCTGTACAATGTGAACAGGCCTTCGATTTTTTTACATTTTTTAACTTTGTCAGCAATGCTTGCGACAGGATTGGCTGGTTTTACAGGCTCTGCTGGCTTTTTCTTTTTCGCCTCTGCAAGATTAACCTGCATGCAAAGCAGTAAGCAAAGTGCGGTGATTGGTTTTTGAAAGTTCATATGCGATTCAAATAAAATAAAGGGCCAAATTAACCAATTTTATTCGAAAAGAAAATTCATGAAATCCATTAATTTTGTTCTGTGAAACTTAAAACCAATCTAATTTTATCTTTGTCATTAGCCATTATTGTAACTGTTGTTGTGATGGCCAAAAACCGCAAAGCTGAAACCTTCAAACTGCCTACTTTATTGAATTTAGACAGCAGTAAAGCTGCTCAAAATCTAGGGAAAAATAAAATCCTAATTGTGTCTTATTTTCAAACTTGGTGTGGTGATTGTGTTAAAGAGCAGCCTCAATTACAACAATTAAAACAACGCTATAATGATACTCTTGAAATCTTAATGGTGTCTGATGAGCCTTTATCTAAAATTACAGCCTTTAAAGCCAGATTTCAATCAGGTTTGAATTTTTATCATTCCACTCAAAAATTAAAAGCAGAATTAGGCGTAAGCGCATATCCTACTACCTATTTGTTGGATAAAAAAGGAAAAATACTATTGAAAAAAGTGGAGGGCATTCAATGGTATACACCCGAGGTGATGACTCTAATTAATCAAGCCATTAAATAAGCGATTGAAAGCCGTTAATGAATTCTGTGGCGTTCATTTTTTTCTTGCCTTCAACTTGTAATTCCAAAATTTCTAGACAATAGTCAGCACAATGCACTAGTAATTGGTGTTTATTGGCCATCTCAAATTGACCTGGGTTTGAACTCGGAAGGTTGGTCAATTGGCTTTTGTGTATTTTAATATGCTTGTCTTTGTGAAGGCAATAAGCGCCTGGATAAGGCGATAAACCCCTTATTAAATTATGGACTTTAATGGCAGGGAGGGCCCAATGAATAAGACAGTTGTCATTGTTGAGTTTTGGTGCATGAGGGAATTCTCCTGCTGGCTGTGGCTTTAATTCATATTGACCTTGAGCAATGTAATCAATTGATTCAGCTACTATAGTTGCTCCAGCATGCATCATTTTGTCGTGCAAGCTACCAGCGTTGTCTTCAGGTAAAATGGGCATATTGACTTGGCGAATAATATTGCCTGTATCAATTTCATGTTGAAGGATAAAGGTAGTCAAGCCTGTTTCAGTTTCGCCGTTAATAATGGCCCAATTGATTGGTGCAGCCCCTCTGTAGGCTGGTAATAAACTCGCATGTAAATTCATACTGCCCAGTTTGGGCATGTTCCATACTTGTTCAGGTAACATTCTAAAAGCGATTACAATTTGCAAATCAGCATTATAAGCTTTTAGGGCTCTCAGAAAATCTTCTGATTTCAGTTTCTCAGGTTGCAAAACTGGGAGGTTGTATTTTTCTGCAATTTGTTTGACAGCAGATGTATGTGCTTTTAATCCTCTTCCGGCAGCTTTATCAGGCGCTGTAACAACGGCCACAATTGGCCTTTTTTGTAGGATAAGTGCTTCTAAAATGGTGGCGGCAAACAAGGGCGTGCCAAAAAATATGATGCGATCAATTTGCTGCATTGCTAATGCAAAATAAATCAATAATGCGCGCAATTCAATACCACTTATGAATTGGGTTGCAAAAACATGTGCAATTCAATTATATTTGTTAAGCATTTGAAAGCCTTTAATTCTATAGGGTTATTTCTTTTAGTGAATTGTTATTTAACAATTGCTCAGGCTCAATTGCGATTTACTGAAAACAAAGGGCAATGGCCGAATCCAGCAGCTTTTAAAGCGGATCTCAAGGGTGCGACTTTATTTGTTCAGTCCAATCAATTAAGCTATTTGTTTTACGATGCTCAACAGTTAAATGCGTATCAACATGATGCGGCTGATTTAAAGTCGATTAAAGCGCATGCAATAAGTATTGAATTTTTGGGTGGCAATCAAAAGGCTATTTGCGAGGGGATTAATGCTTTTGCAGATTACAGTAATTATTTTAAAGGGAATGAGCCATCACAATGGCGCCATCATGTAAAGAGTTTTCATGGGGTCTACATCAAAGAATTGTATCCGCACATAGACTATGAGCTTTTAGAATACCAGGGTCAAATTAAATATAATTTTATTTTACATCCTGGTGCTAACCCAAGCCTCATACAACTCAAATACAAAGGGGCCAATAAACTTCAATTAAACAAGGGCCAATTAGAGGTCTTCTATCGCTTTGGTCAATTGATTGAACAAGCCCCAGTAGTATATGAAACCAATAAAGACAACAAACAATACCTAGAGGTAGACTATGTGCTATCTGATTCTATTTTGAGTTTCAAATGGCCAAATCAAGAGCTGATAAAACGCACAACTGTTTTAGATCCTGTTTTAGTGTTTTCAAGTTACAGTGGTTCTGGAGCTGATAATTTTGGCTATACAGCTACATTTGATTCTTTGGGTAATGCCTATGCAGGTGGTACTGTATTTGATTTTGGATTTCCCATAACAGTTGGGGCTTTTCAAATGAGTTTTGCAGGTGGTGCAGTTGAATCTGGGAGTATCGGTTATGTGGACCGAGATTGCGGCATATTGAAATTTAGTAAAGATGGTAAATCCTTGTTGTTTTCAACTTATTTAGGTGGAACATTTAATAATGAGCAGCCACACAGCATGGTAGTTAATAATCAAGGGCAACTCATGATAATGGGTACAACAAAGTCTGCTGATTTTCCTATTGGAACGGCGCCAGCTTATGATGACTCCCACAACGGCTTATCTGATATTTTTGTGGTCAAATTATCACCTGGAGGAGATCAATTATTGGCGGGCACTTTTATTGGAGGTAGCAGTTTTGACGGGCTTAATGGCGATAGACCAAGCAATTCAACAAGCCCTTTGTTGTACAACTACGCAGATGATTTTAGAGGTGAAATAATCGTCGGGCCTAATGATTTCGTGTATGTTGCCAGTACTACTAATTCCGTTGATTTCCCTACAAGTTCGGCATTTGATAATGCCTACAATGGGAAACAAGATGGCTGTGTTTTTGGACTGAGTGCGGATCTTAGTAATCTGTTGTTTGCCTCTTACATTGGATCAACAGGAGATGATGCTGCCTATGGTATTGATCTCGGTACCCATGACGATATTTATGTAACAGGAGGCAGCAATAGCAACAGCTTTTCTTATTCAGTTTCTGGCTTAAAGCAAACCAATAATGGTGGAAGAGCAGATGGCTATTTGCTTAGAATGGACTTGAATAGTATGGGGCTTTTGTCTTATACCTTCATTGGAACTACCGCTTACGATCAATGTTATTTCGTTAAAACAGATAAATATGGGAAACCATTCGTGTATGGTCAAACTGAGGGAATTATGCCCTCAAGTAATGCCGTATATGCCAATAAAGATGCTAAGATGTTCATTAAAAAATTGGGCTTAAATCTTAATATCATTGAACTCGAAACCACTTTTGGAGCCCTCAATAAAACCAAACCAGATTTATCTCCAACAGCATTTTTAGTGGATGAATGTGAACGCATTTTCATATCCGGATGGGGGGCTATTAATTTTACAACTGGTTTTACGGGCGGAGGGACTAACAATATGCCTTTTTCATCTGATGCCTATCAAAAAACCACCGATGGCTATGACTTTTATTTAGGGGTGTTTAGTAAAAATCTTGAGACACTCTTGTACGGGACCTATTTTGGTGGCAAATCTAGTAGTAGTAATTATGCCCATGAGCATGTAGATGGGGGCACATCACGTTTTGATAAACGAGGCATTATCTACCAATCGGTTTGTGCAGGTTGTGGCGGTAATAGTTTATTCCCAACTACCCCGGGTGTTTGGAGTCCTCAAAACAATTCATCCAACTGTAACAATGCGGTCTTTAAGTTTGATTTTGAAAACTTAAATAGAAAACCAAGCGTTAAAGATTCCTTATACACAGTGCTCGCAACGGATACTTTAAGTTATGATGTAATTGCCTCTGACCCTGATCGGAGCGATAGTTTAAGGATAGTGCTAGAAGGCGGCGTGTTTGATACACCCAATTTCCCTTTGCCTTTGCCCAAAGTGACTAAAATAGATCGCTTGCCGGGGCAAAATGCCATCAAAGCACATATTGTTTGGACACCTAATTGCGCTCATATTGGATTGGATACTGTTTTTTTCAATGTCAAGGTCTATGACCAAGGCTGTCCTTCTCAAGACAGCAATACCGCAAAAATTAAAATGTTGGTAAAGGCCCCGCCATTGTCTTTAACCCCAGAAACGGCTTGTTTGTTGTTTTCTGAGGATGGCTCAGTTAAATTATCATGGAAAGCTTTTACAACCGATAAGTATTTTAAATATGTGCTATTGTATAGAAAAAATCCAAGTGGCAGCATCAAAGTAATTGATACAATTGTGTCAAATGCCGCTTCTAGTTTCAAAGATAAGCCGCCGTTTGATCCTAAAGTATTAAATTACCAATACTACATGGTAGCTTATAATATTTGTGGTCAGGCCTATGATCCTGGGGTTAGAATCAATACATTAGTAGAGTTTAATACGCCTATTGATTCAACTTATTTGCATTATGCCACAGTGGTCAATAATAAGTCAGTGTCTATTCATTGGTTAAAAAGTCAAGAGCCAGATTTTGCATCTTATGATGTATATAGGGCAGATAACATTGCCGGGCAATCTGTAGGCTACAGAAAAATCAAGACGATTTATCAATTGGATGATACAAGTTATGTAGACGATGCGGTTGAAGTATCTGAAAAAAGTTATTGTTATCGAATTGGAATCAATGATCAATGCAGTCATGTTAGCAAACCAAGTAATGACGCCTGTAACATTGTTTTGACAGGTCAAGCTGGAAAATTGTATTTTGACCTTGATTGGACACCTTACAGAAATTGGATAGGAGGGGTTAAACAATACGAACTCGAGAGAATGGTTGATACAGGCCAATTTAGAAAGCTTGCCAATACCCAATTGTTAAGAACCTATAATGATATTGATTTAGATATATGGTGGGGCGCCTACTTTTATGTTGTAAAGGCTTTTGAAGGACTTAATGCCAATGGGGAAGGCAAAAACGCCATAAGTAGATCAAATGAAATCAGATTGATTCAACCGCCACTAGTATTTGTCCCAAATGCGTTTACGCCAAATGATGATTACAGCAACGATGTTTGGGGTGTTTCGCATGCTTTTGTTAAATCATTTGAAATGAGGGTATTCAACCGTTGGGGTGAAAAAGTTTGGGACAGTCATGATAAAGCTGTTCAATGGGATGGGCAAACAAGAGGCTTGTCTGCCATGAATGATGTTTTTATTTGGGTAGTTACTTACAAGGGTTGGGACAATAAATTTTACACCCAAAAAGGGACAGTGACAGTTATGCCTTAATTGGAGATTAATTTTTAATTAAGCTTTTCATTAAAATTTTTTCAATTGATTTTTTAATTGTCTTTTTAGAGACAATATCTGTCGTTTTTAAAAAAATACAATTTGACAATCTATCGACATTCTTCTTAAACTTAGACCAGTTAATCTCACTTGTAAATTACTGAAAAACAAGTTATTATAATTTTATAGTAGAATAATTCTAAATTGAAATAATTGTGTATAAATACTTTTTAAAGTGAGACATTCCTAGATATATTTGCGGACTAATTAGTATTGTCACATTTCAGTCAAAATCACATGGTTAAAAACCTAAGCCAAAAGACCCTGAAAGTAAAATCAATTGTGTTCACAATTGTTTGTTTACTCAATCTATCCATTTTCTCTAGCAATGCCTTTGCTCAAGAACCTGCAAAACTGTCTGCTCAAGCAACAGAAGGTGAGAAATTATTTAAAGCCAACTGTACTTCATGTCACGCAATGGACATCAAGCAAACAGGTCCTGCTTTGAATGGTGTTCACACCAGACGTTCTGAAGAGTGGTTGCTAAAATGGATTCGCAACAACGAAAAATTTAGAGCAAGCGGTGATAAAGACGCTATTGCCATCTTCAATGAGTACAACAAAGTGGCAATGAATTCATTTGAGAATCTTTCTGATGATCAAATCAAATCTATCATTTCTTACTTCAAAGAATGGACTCCGCCAGCTAAAGCGAAAGTTGAAACTGGATCAGGTGAAGGTAAAGTAAGTTTCTATAGCGAAACTACTTTCTATATCCTTATGTTCTTAATCGTTTTGTTGTTAGTAGTTTGGTTGGTTTTAAGAAAAACCAAAAACACCCTTAAAGCCTCTGTTAAAGAGATGGAGGGTGAAACTGCTGACCATACTACAGAACACAAACCAACTCCAGAATGGAAAAAACGCATTAACCCAACCATCTTAAAAATGGTAATTGGTACTGTTATTTTATTGTGCTTAGCGGTTTACGGTTTTAACTTTGGTGTAACTGAAGTAGCTGTTCAACAAGGTTATGCGCCAACACAGCCAATCAAATATTCTCACAAATTACACGCTGGTGATCTTCAAATTGATTGCAAATACTGTCACTCAACTGCAGAAAAGTCTAAGCAAGCATCTGTTCCAAGTGTGAACACTTGTATGAA
Source organism: Bacteroidota bacterium (assembly GCA_030832905.1). Taxonomy (GTDB): domain Bacteria; phylum Bacteroidota; class Bacteroidia; order NS11-12g; family UBA955; genus JABMMZ01. The sequence goes on along the minus strand of JAURIG010000001.1, from coordinate 22,472 downwards.
CTGCCACCAAGTGGTTCAATTGAGAGACCGTTACGATGGTGAAATATCTCCAGAAATTAAAAAGATCTATGCAGCAATGGATTACAATGCTGACGATAAAACATATGGTCCTAATCCTAAGCCTATTCGTTGGATTAGAATTCACAACCTACCTGACCACGCATTCTTCAATCACAGTATGCACGTTAAAGGTGCTGGTGTAACTTGTCAAACTTGTCACGGTCCAATTCAAACTATGGAAGTGGTTGAGCAATACGCTACCTTGCAAATGGGATGGTGTATCAACTGTCATAGAGAAAGAAAGATTGATGTAGAAAACAATCCTTACTACGAAAAATTACACGCTAAAATCAAAGCGGAAAAAGATAACAAAAACTCAAGTTATGCTAAGTACTTTACCAATGATGGTAAGGTAGATATTTCTCCTGCAGAATACGGCGCACTTGAATGTTCAAAATGTCACTATTAATCTCAAATTTTAAAGGCTAATCATTATACAATGGCAAAAAAACAATTATACTGGAAAGGCGAAGAAGAACTACTTAGAACAAAAGAATTCTTAGCGGCTCAAAAAAATGAGTTCAATGAAGCTTTACCGCTTGATGAAGTTTTCAGTGAAAATAATTTAGGGTTAAACTCTAACAGAAGAGACTTCTTGAAGTTCTTCGGTTTCAGTGTTGCAGCTGTGTCTTTAGCAGCATGTAATACCGCTCCAGTCAGAAACATCGTTCCTTATTTGGTTAAACCAGAAGAAATTACCCCTGGTGTTGCCAACTATTATAACTCTACTTGTGGTGCTTGTTCTGCGGCTTGTGGTGTAACCATAAAGACCCGTGAAGGTAGACCTATCAAAGTAGATGGCAACAAAAATTCACCAATTTCTAAAGGCGGATCTTGTGCTACAGGTCAAGCTTCTATTTTAAGCTTATACGATACTGAGCGTTTAGATGGTCCTAAAAAAGTAAATGGAGCCGATTTAAGTTCAGTTGAATGGGCTGCCATCGATGCTGATATCACTAAATCATTAACAGACATTACTGCTGCAGGTGGTAAAATTGCGATTGTATCTGGTACTATTCATAGTCCTTCTACCTTAGCTGTTATTAATGGTTTCAATGGTAAATACACTAACACTAAGCATGTACAATACGATGCAGTAAGTTACAGTGGTATTTTAGAAGCTAACAATAGATCTTTTGGTAAGGCTGTTATTCCGTCTTATAATTTTGATAAAGCCAATGTAGTAGTGAGTTTCGGTGCAGATTTCTTAGGCACTTGGATTTCTCCAGTAGAATATACTAAAGCATGGTCAAGCAGAAGAAAAGTAGATGGCATTGACCAATCTGCTAAAGTTTTAAAAACAATTGTTTTTGAAAGCAATTTGTCTTTAACAGGTTCTAATGCTGATTACAGATTCCCAATGAAAGCGTCTCAAGAAGCCGTTTATTTGACGTCATTGTACAACCAATTGGCTCAAATGGCTGGCCAGCCTCAGATTTCAACCAGTATGACTGGTGAATTAGCAGGTGGCGCGATTAAGCAAGCTGCTGAATTGCTTTGGAAAGAAAAAGGCAGCTCATTAGTTGTATCTGGTTCTAACAATGCACAATTACAAACTGTAGTGAATGGCATTAACTTGTTATTGACCAACTACAGCTCTACCATTGATTTAACCAACCATTCTAATCAATACAAAGGCAGTGATGCTGATATGATGCAATTTGCAAATGATTTGCAAGCAGGTACATACCAAGCGGTGATATTCTTAAACACTAATCCTGTTTACGATTCTCCTTTGTCTGATAAAATTAAAGCAGGTTTAAAGCAAGTAAAATTGAGCATTTCAACTGCTGGTATTGCAGATGAAACTGCAGTATTGTGTCAATACATTACACCAGATAACCATTATTTGGAGTCTTGGAATGATGCCAATCCTAAAGTTGGTGTTTATCAATTAACACAACCAACTATTTCTGAAGTATTCAAGACCAGACAAGCTCAAACTTCATTGTTGACTTGGGCAGGTTTAGCCTCTAAGCCAGAAAACGATCCGTTTGCGAAGAAAGGTATCTACAGTCAAAAATTATCTGCATCTGTTTATTACTTATACATCAAAAATGTGTGGGCTAATATGGGTGTTGCTTCAGATGAAGCCTTCAATAAAGCTTTACACGATGGCGTTCACACAGTAGGTACAGCCGCTGCAACAGTTCCATCATTCAATGTAGCCTTAAACAGCATCGTTGCTGATTTAGAAAAAACAGTAGGCAAGAAAGACCAAATTGATTTGGTATTATATCAAAATATAGCTGTTAAAGATGGTAGCATGAGTAACAACCCATGGTTACAAGAAATGCCTGATCCAATCAGTAAAGTAACTTGGGATAACTACGTGTCTTTGCCAAAAGCATTAGCTGAAAGTCAAGATATTAAAAACGGTGATATGGTGAACATCAGCTTTGGTAATGTGAGCTTAAAAGGCATGCCAATCTTTGTTCAACCAGGTCAAAGCAATGGAACAGTTGGTATAGCTTTAGGATATGGTAGAAAAGGTAAAGTTGGTGAAAAAGGTATGTTTGAACCTATTGGTAAAAACGCTTATCCTTTTGTAAGCATGCAAAATGGTACCTTTAACTATGTTCAAAACGGTGTTAAAATAGAAAAAATTTCAGGTTCATATGAATTGGCTCAAACCCAAACTCACCACTCTATTGAAGGAAGAGATATTGTAAGAGAAACCACTTTAGACTAATTGAAGAAAAACCCTAAGGCAGGCAACGATAAAACTGCGCCACATTTATACACGCTTTGGGAAACTAAAGATTACAAAAAAGATGGTGCCCCTAACCACCATTGGGCAATGGCTATTGACTTGAACTCATGTACAGGTTGTGGTTCTTGCGTTGTAAGCTGTAGTATTGAAAACAACGTTCCAGTTGTTGGTAGAGCTGAAGTAAGACGCCGCAGAGAAATGCACTGGATGCGTATTGATAGATACTTCACTTTTGAAAACGTAAACAATACGGACTACACTAAAGAATTATTCTTATCAAGAGATTTCGAAGGCAAAAACGTTACTAAAGAAACAGGCTTAGCCGCTTTAGATAAATTAGAAAAAGCTAAGAAAGGTGCTGAATACTTACATTGGGAAAATGTTAAAGTGGTTCACCAACCAATGATGTGTCAACATTGTGGTCAGGCACCATGTGAAACAGTTTGTCCGGTATTGGCAACTACTCACAGTTCTGAAGGTTTAAACCAAATGACTTACAACCGTTGTATTGGTACTAAATACTGTGCCAACAACTGTCCATACAAAGTAAGACGTTTCAACTGGTTCAGATACAATGATAACGATCGTTTTGACTTCCATTTTAACAACGACTTAGGTAAGATGGTTATCAATCCTGATGTTACCGTTAGAACACGTGGTGTTATGGAAAAATGTAGCATGTGTGTGCAAAGCATTCAAGCTGGTAAAGTAAAAGCTAAACGCGAAAAACGTGCGCTTAATGATGGCGAAATCAAAACCGCTTGTCAACGTTCTTGCCCAGCCAACGCCATTGTATTTGGTGATGTAAATGATCCTAACAGTGAAGTTCACAAATTATTTAAGAACGAGCGTTCATACAGAGTGCTTGAAGAATTAAATACTATGACAGCTGTTAAATACCTAGTTAAAGTTAGAGACACTGAAACCGTAAAAGCATAACCCCAACCATTATAATTTAAACAATGATTCACGATTCAATTATAAGACCACAGCTGGTAACAGGCGACAAAAAATTACATGATGTAACTACTGAAATTTGTCGTCCAATTGAAAACAAACCTTCAAGTTCTTGGATAGTTGGTTTCATCTTATCAGTCATCTTTTTAGGCATATTACTGATCTCATTAGGTGTCACCCTATGGTTTGGTATAGGTACATGGGGTTTGAACAAAACCGTTCAATGGGGTTGGGACATCACCAACTTCGTATTTTGGGTTGGTATTGGTCACGCTGGTACTTTGATTTCTGCCATTTTGTTGTTATTCAGACAAAAATGGAGAATGTCTATTAACCGTTCTGCAGAAGCGATGACCATCTTCGCTGTAATGTGTGCGGCAATTTTCCCTTTATTCCACATGGGTCGTATTTGGGTAGGGGGCTACTGGGTATTCCCATTGCCAAATGCTTTTGGTTCATTGTGGGTTAACTTCCACTCACCATTGCTTTGGGACGTATTCGCGATTTCAACGTATTTCTCTGTATCAATCGTTTTCTGGTATACAGGACTTATTCCTGACTTTGCAACAGTTCGTGATAGAGCTAAGTCAGCTGGCAGAAAATTTTGGTATAATTTCTTCTCTATGGGTTGGACAGGTTCAGTAAGAACTTGGAACCGTTATGAAGTTGTTTCCTTGATTCTTGCTGGTATTTCAACACCGCTGGTATTGTCTGTACACACGATTGTATCTATGGACTTTGCCACTTCAGTTGTTCCTGGTTGGCACACCACCATTTTCCCTCCGTATTTCGTAGCAGGTGCGATCTTCTCAGGTTTCGGTATGGTATTGACCTTATTGGTAATCGCTAGAAAAGTAATGAACTACCAAGATTATATCACCATTGGTCACTTAGAAGCTATGTGCAAAGTAGTTATGTTAACTGGGACCATGGTTGGTCTAGCTTACATCACTGAGTTCTTTGTTGCGGCATATTCTGGTGTAGAATACGAGCAATACGCGTTCATCAATAGAGCAACTGGTCCATACTGGTGGGCTTATTGGAGTATGATGACTTGTAACTTAATTGCGCCTCAAGTATTCTGGTTCAAATGGGCTCGTACAACGCCTTGGTTCATCTTTATGTTATCAATCGTGGTGAACGTAGGTATGTGGTTCGAACGTTTCGTAATCATTGTGACTTCACTTCACAGAGAATATTTGCCTTCAGGTTGGTTAATGTACTCACCAACTATGACTGAGATTGGCTTATTTTTAGGGTCATTCGGATTGTTCTTCACTTGTTTCTTCTTGTTCAGCAAGTTCTTACCAGTGATCAACATTGCAGAGGTTAAGAGTATTTTGAAAAACAGAGAGTAATCACCATTCAATATCAATTTCATGATAGACAACAAATTATTTTTGGATAAAAACAAAACCGTAATGTTCGGAATCTTTGAAGATTCAGATCAATTCTTAGACACGGTTGCTAATGTTCACCACAAAGGTGCTCAAATTATAGATTGCTACACACCATTCCCAATTCACGGTATTGAAAAGGCTATGGGTTTAAAGCGTTCATTATTGCCTGTAGGTGCATTTATTTGCGGTTGCTTAGGCTTTATTACTGCAGCTACATTACAAACCTATACTATGGCGATAGATTGGCCAATGATCATTGGTAACAAACCAATAGTTGGGGTGTCTTATGTACCTGTTTTGTTTGAAATGTCAGTATTGTTTACAGCATTTGGTATTGCGATTTTGTTCTTTATCAGAAACAAAATGTTGCATGGTAAAATGCCAAGTGAGCGTGTAGATTTCAGACAAACAGACGATAGAATGGTCGTAGCGATTGCAACAGATAACCAATTGGTAGACAAAAACGAATTGAGTAATATGTTGTATCAAGGTGGTGCGGTTGAAGTTAAAGAAAGAACCAACCACGGTTACGAAGATTTTACTGAAGTAGCCATTCCTAAAAAATAATCACTAGCCTAAGAACAAAATGAAACAAACTACAAATATCATCATCAGTGTTTTAGCAGTTGTGTCACTGTCTTCATGCTGGTGGAAAGCCGGAAAAGATAACCCTGGTATTGAGTATGCTCCAGACATGTACTACTCAAAAGGGTATGAACCAATGACTCAGTATTCAGATTCAAATAAATACCGTTACAACCCTTATTTCATGACCATGAGAGAACCTGTTAAAGGTACTATCGCTGAAGGTCAGTTGGACTATCAATACCCATTTGACAACACTGAAGAAGGGTATGAAGCAGCAGGCGCCAACTGGAAATTAAAAATGGATTTATCTGAAGCTGATCAAAAAGAAGGTGAAAGATTATTCGGTATTTATTGTGCAGTTTGCCATGGTACTAAGGGCTTAAATGATGGCCCTGTTCCAGCCAAACAAGTTACACTTAAACCTACTCATATTTATCAAGACGATTACATGAAAGCTTTGCCTATTGGTAAAATCTACCACGTATTAACTTATGGTAGAAACAACCGTATGGGTAGTTATGCTTATGCATTGTCTCCTAAAGAAAGATGGAGTGTTGCTTCTTATGTAAAACGCTTAACCATGATGGACAGTTTAGGCAATGTACCAGCCATCAAAGCTATGACTTCAGAAGCTTCAGCTATAACCGTTCAAGACACCACTAAAAACTAAAAAACAGCAGTTTCGTATTAACCTTTAAAATCAACTACAATGAGTCACGGACACGAAATCCATATTCAACAAGAGCAATACAGTTTCAATGGTAAAGCTAAAACTTTAAGCATTGCTTTATTGGCAATCGGTATATTGTTAACCATTGTTGGCATTTTTACTTTGCCAAGAACTGATGCCCACCATGATGAGCATGCAAATGCCACCACTACTGAGGCAGCTGCTCACCATGCAACTGAAGCCCATGTCTACCCAGGTCAAAACATTAACGGCGTAGACGTAGGACACAGCAATGAGCAAGTATATCCTATTGTTGCTGAACACAGCAAACCATGGACTACAAGAATTTATTCAACTTTGTTAGTCAATAGTTATTTCCTATTGTTAATCTCAGCTTGTGCTTTGTTTTTCTTTGCTTTACAATACATTGCCAATGCAGGTTGGGCTACAGTATTATTACGTGTGCCGCAAGCCATGAGTACCATTCTGCCTGTTGGTGCAGTATTGGTGTTGATCGTATTCTTATTAGATGGCCAAAACATATACCATTGGTTGCACTACGAACATTTACATTTAACTAAAACTGATGCAGGTTTTGATAAAATCCTAGACAACAAATCTTGGTTCTTAAATTCTAAAATGGCCATTGGCTTTATAGTAGGTATTCCATTGGTTTGGTACTTATTTGGTGCTAAATTGAGAAGCTTGTCATACAAAGAAGATACTGAAGGGGGCTTAACTTTCTTCAAACAATCAATCACTTATGGTGCAGCCTTTACCTTTGTATTTGCTTTCACTTTATCTATCTTAAGTTGGGTAGTTTGTATGAGTGTAGATGCACACTGGTATTCTACCATCTTCTCTATCTATAACTTCGCTACTGCTTGGGTAAGTACATTTGCAATCATTATTTTGTTCGTGTTGTACTTAAGACGCAATGGTTACCTTAAATTGGTTACTGATGAGCATATTCATGACTTAGGTAAATTCATGTTCGCCTTCTCAATCTTCTGGACTTACCTTTGGTTGGCTCAGTTCTTATTGATTTGGTATGCAAACATTCCTGAAGAAACTGTATACTATTATAAGCGTTGGGAAATGCCATTCAAGTTCCATTGGTTCCTTAACCTTGTTTTGAATTTCTTAATTCCATTCTTGGTATTAATGACCAGAAACAATAAACGTAATCCTAAGATTTTAACTTTTGTTGCCCTTTGTGTTTTAGTAGGTCACTGGAATGATATCTATTTAATGATCATGCCAGGTGCTATTGACAAACAAGCTAGCATTGGATTGTTAGAGATAGGTATGACATTAGCATTTGCTGGTCTATTCATTTATTGGACTTTAACTGCTCTAAGCAAAAAAGGCTTAGTAGCCATCAAACACCCATATTTAGAAGAAAGTGCTCACCACGATGTGGGTGTGTAATACCTTCTAAACAACTTATCTTATTTGAAAAGCAAACCTCCGGGTTTGCTTTTTCATTTTATACCATTAACTTTGTCTAAGTGAAACGCATGTATGCCATAGGCTTCTTGTGCATTATTTCAATGAATTTATTGGAAGCGCATCAACTTGTTAAGTTGCCTGCCTTTATTCACCATTATCAAGAACATAAGTTGTCTAATGAGTCCCTAACCATTTGGGAGTTTTTAGATTTGCACTATGCCAATCCTAGCGAAGATATTCCAGATGCTGATCACGGTAAGTTGCCTTTCAAATCAGATCAGTGCCATCACGTTAATATGGCCATGGAATTGATCTCCAACAATGAATCAGTAACCCATTTTAGCTTCTTTAAAGTTGAAATTGGATTATTGGTGAATCATTATTGTTACCAGGATGGTAAAGCCATTTGGCAGCCGCCTCAGTTGATCGCCTAATCATAGCGCGAACATTTCCTTTTTTATTTAAATTTTACTCATAAAATTTCATTCATAATGAATTTAAACACCATTATAGGGTTTTCTATAAAGAACAAATTGATCATAGGCTTGTGTACCATTGGCCTAATCATATACGGTAGTTTTGAATTGTTCAAACTGCCAATAGATGCTGTGCCTGATATTACCAATAATCAGGTGCAAGTGATTACAATAGCACCATCTTTAGGGGCTACAGACATTGAACGCTTGGTTACTTTTCCAATAGAACAAGCCAATAACAATATTCCCGGACTGCACGAAATAAGAAGTTTTTCAAGGTTTGGTTTGTCATTGGTGACCATAGTCTTCGACGACGATGTGGATGTGTATTGGGCACGTCAACAAGTGTCTGAAAGGATACAAAATGTTAAAGGTCAAATCCCACAAGGGGTAGGCGTGCCTGAATTGGGTCCGGTTACAACGGGGTTAGGAGAAATATACCAATATGTATTAAGGCCAAAACCTGGCTATGAACATCAATACAGTAGTATGGATTTAAGAACCATACAGGATTGGATCGTTAGGCGACAATTGTTAGGGGTAAAGGGGGTAGCTGATGTGAGTAGTTTTGGTGGCCATTTAAAGCAATATGAAATTGCCTTAAACCCAGACAAGTTGCAATCATTGGGCTTAACGATTGACCAAGTCTTTAAAGCCATAGAGGCCAATAATGAAAATACTGGCGGAGGTTATATTGAAAGAGGTCCTAATGTTTTCTATATACGCACCGAAGGTTTAGTGCATTCAGAGCAAGACCTTATGAATATACCGGTTAAATTGCTTGACAACGGCGTGCCACTATTGATTAGAGACATTGCCCAAGTTAGAATTGGTACAGCAATTCGATATGGGGCCTTGCATTTAGATACGCTCGGGGAAGTGTCTGGTGCTGTGGTGATGATGCTCAAAGGCGCTAATAGTAGCGAGGTGATCAAAGCTGTAAAAGACCGTGTGGCGGAGATTCAAAAGACTTTACCTGAAGGCATTGTGATAGAACCATTTCTGGATCGTACCAAGATGGTCAATAATGCCATTGGAACGGTTGAAACCAATTTATTAGAAGGTGCCCTCATAGTGATTTTTGTCTTAGTTGTCTTTTTGGGCAATTTAAGAGCAGGCTTATTGGTGGCATCTGTTATTCCTTTGTCAATGTTGTTTGCCATTATCATGATGAATCTATTTCATGTAAGTGGTAATTTAATGAGTTTAGGTGCGCTTGATTTTGGTTTGATAGTAGACGGAGCTGTCATTATCGTAGAGGCTGTTATGCACGCCTTGGCGATTCGCACTATGGGTCAAATGACGGCGGTTTCAAACACAGAGATGGACGATACTGTAAAATCTTCAGCGGGTAAGATGATGAACAGTGCGGTCTTCGGACAAATCATTATTTTAATCGTGTATCTACCTATATTTTCATTGCAGGGCATTGAAGGAAAAATGTTTAAACCAATGGCTCAAACAGTTGCCTTTGCGCTATTAGGGGCGTTTATATTGTCATTAACCTATGTGCCTATGATGAGTGCATGGTTATTGAGTAGAAAAGCACACAAGCCAAATTGGTCTGATTGGTTTATGCAAAAAGTGGAGGCTTGGTATCAAAGCGCTTTTGAATGGATTTTATTGAAAGTTAAATGGTTGTTTATAGGCTTAGGGTTATTGGTCATAGCAGCTGTAGTTGTACTTATGCAATTAGGTGGTGAATTCATGCCTAGTTTAGAGGAAGGCGACTTTGCGCTTGAAACAAGGGTTTTGCCTGGTAGTAATTTAAATGTGAGTTTAAAAGCCTCGGAGCAAGCTTCCAAGATTTTACTTACTCAATTTCCTGAAGTGGAGAAAGTAGTGGCTAAGATCGGTAGCGGTGAAGTGCCAACTGATCCAATGCCAATTGATGCTCAAGATTTAATGATCATCATGAAAGATAAGCATACTTGGAAAACAGCGCATTCATTTAATGAGATGGCAGAGAAAATGGGAGAGGCCTTGAAAGCGGTTCCTGGGGTTACCTTTGGTTTTCAATACCCTGTTCAAATGCGTTTTAATGAGTTAATGACTGGCGCTAGACAAGACGTTGTTTGTAAACTGTTTGGTGAGGATCTTGATACTTTGGCTTACTATGCAGCAAAGATGGGGCATTTGGCCTCAAAGGTTGAAGGCGCTCAAGATATTTATGTTGAACCTGTTACAGGGATCAGTCAAATAGTAGTGGATTACAAGCGCGATTTAATAGCGCGTTATGGCTTGCAAGTCGCTGAAATTAATAGCGTTGTTAATACTGCTTTTGCAGGAGGCTTAGCAGGAAAAGTATATGAGGGTGAAAAGCGTTTTGATTTGGTCTTAAGGTTACAAAATGATCAAAGAAATACACTCAATGATGTTCAGAATTTATTGATTCCGATTGGTCAAAGTAACTTTGTGCCCTTGTCTCATCTGGCAGATGTTTCGATAAAAGTGGGGCCTAATCAAATTCAAAGAGAAGATGCTAAACGACGCATTGTAGTTGGTTTTAATGTGAGAGGACGCGATGTACAGTCTATAGTGGATGAGTTAAAAACTAAGATTGAAAAACAAATTAAATTACCACCAGGATATTCAGTGCGCTATGGCGGAACGTTTGAAAATTTGAACGCTGCTAAAAAGCGTTTAGGCGTTGCTGTGCCATTGGCCCTTGCATTGATTTTTCTCATGTTGTATTTCGCTTTTCAATCTGTTAAGCACGCCAGTTTAATTTATTCAGCTATTCCATTATCAGCATTGGGTGGCATCTTTGCACTTTACATCAGAGACATGCCGTTTAGTATCAGTGCTGGGGTAGGTTTTATCGCTTTGTTTGGCGTAGCGGTATTAAATGGAATTGTTTTGATTTCAGAGTTTAAACGTCAAAAAGAGACCCATACAGGTGCATTAACTGAAATGGTTATGAATGCTACTAAACTTAGACTCAGGCCAGTATTAATGACGGCATTTGTGGCTTCATTGGGCTTTTTGCCAATGGCATTGAGCAATGGCGCTGGCGCAGAAGTGCAAAGGCCTTTGGCTACAGTCGTCATTGGAGGTTTGTTAATCGCCACCTTTTTAACCTTATTTGTCTTGCCTATTTTGTTTATAATGTCAGAACAATCATTTAAAATGAAGGGCTTGTCTATGAAAGCCATCATTGCCATCGCCTTTGTTGGTTTTGGAATAAACGGGTTTGCCCAAACTACAATTGGGATTAAACAAGCGCTCGATTCAGCCTTGAATAACAACTTACAGATTAAGCAAGCCCATCAAGTCTTAGCTTATCAAAAGGCCTTAAATAAATCTGCTGTCAATATTCCCAAAACAGCTTTGACTTTTGAGCGAGGGCAACTCAATTCAACCTACACTGACAAACGATTTGGGGTTAACCAGTCCTTAAGTTTACCTATGGTTTATGCTCAGCAATACAAAGTGTTAAATGCTCAAACCTTGGCTCAAAGTGCCAATGTGCAATTGACTCAATCTGAGGTGAAGCAAAGGGTATTGCAGGCCTATTTTACCTGGTTAAATCAAGCACAGCAATTGCAAGCTTTGAGGTCAGCAGATACCATGTTTAACGCCATGTTAAAGCAGTCTAGCCAATTGTATAATTTAGGGGAAATAGATATTGCTCAAAACGCATCCATTCAATTGAAAGGTCAATCCATTATGGCGCAATTACATGTTTTAGAAAGTGCCCAAGCACTAACGCTTTCTGAATTCAATTGGTTGATGAATACACACGCCAATTATACGCCAGATATCGGTTCAGGTAGAATGCCATTGCCAAACATTGATAGCTCATTACTATTAAAACACCCGCAGCTGCAAATTCTCAAGCAATATGTTCAATTAAGTCAACAACAGAGTAAATTAGAATCGTATAAATTATTGCCAGAAATTCAATTGGGGTATTCCAATATGACCATGAATGGCTTTGGCGCTGATAATCGATTTTATACCAATAGCGCTAGGTTCCAATCTTTGCAGTTTGGTGTCACTGTGCCTTTGTTTTATAACGCCCAAAAAGCCATGATCAGTGCTTCTAAGATTGATAGAATTGTTCAAGAACAACAATTAAGCATTCAAACTCAGGCATTGCAATTGGATTGGCAACAATGCTTATCGGCTTTGGAGAATCAAATACAATACCTCAGCTATTTTGATGCTGCCGGATTGACGCAATTAAACCAATTAAAAACAACAGCCAATTTGCAATTACAATCAGGTGATATTGCTTATTCAGATTGGGTTGTACTTATGGGACAATACTTTGAACTTCAAAAACAATATTTTGAAGTTGTTAATCAATATAATCAAAACATCATCCATCTCAACTATTTGATGGGCCAATTTTAAACAATTTTTTTATGAACAAAACCATTCAATATTTTTTATATAGTACTTGCATAACAACATTGTTTGCTTGTCAATCTGCTGCCAAAGAAGAGCAGCAAGTTGAATCTAAACCTAATCAAATTCAATTAACAGATGCTCAGTTTAAGAGTGTTGGCTTATTAACTGATACCATGCAAATCCAAACTTTGCAAGGCGATGTTAAAGTCAATGGTGTAATTGATGTGCCACCACAAAATATGGTCTCTGTAGGCATACCTCTTGGAGGCTTTCTTAAAAGTACTCATTTACTACCAGGGATGAAAGTGAAGAAGGGTGAAGTCATTGCCATATTAGAAGATCAACAATACATTCAGTTGCAACAAGATTATTTAACAGCTTTAGCAGAATTTTCATTCATTGATAAGGAATACAAAAGACAACAAGAACTCAATCAGTCTAAGGCGATAAGTGATAAGTCATATGAACAAATTAAAGCGACTTATCAAAAACAAAAAATTGCCATTAAAGCTTTGTCTGAGAAATTGAAATTAATAGGTGTTCAACCAGAAAATCTCAATGAAAACAATATCTCTAAGAGCATTAATTTATTGTCACCTATTAATGGATTTGTGAGTAAGGTGAATATGAATGTAGGTCGATACATAACAGGTTCAGATGTGCTTTTTGAATTAGTGAATCCAGATGATATCCATTTGAATTTAACCGTTTATGAAAAGACATTGCCAGTTTGAAAATTGGTAGTAAGGTAAAAGCCTTCACCAATACCAATCCTAATAAAGTCTATCAATGTGATGTGATATTGATAGGTCAAGATGTGTCTAAAGAAGGCTATGTGCAGATACATTGCCATTTTGATACCTATAGCAGTGAATTGATTCCTGGTATGTATATGAATGCGGATATCACTACAGACGGAATTCATGCAAGCGTTTTGCCGGAGCAAGCTGTTGTTAGCTATGAAGGTAAAGACTATGTGTTTTTAGATCAAGGCAATAAACAATATAAATTGTTAGAAGTAAAGGTCTTAAAACGTTCAGCCACTTGGGTTCAGATAGATTATCAAGCACCTGCACAGCAAACCTTTGTTGTAAAAGGGGCTTATGATTTACTCATGATGGCTAAAAATTCAGAAGCAGAGTAATAGATGAAGTTAGAACAATCAAAAATCATAGGGCTACAGAAATGGGTGTTCATTGTTTCTGTTTTGCTTTTGCTGTTTAAGTTAACCGCCTGGGTATATACAGGTTCAGTTGCCATATTAACAGATGCTTTGGAGAGCATTGTCAATGTTGTAGCTGGAATTATGGGTTTATACAGTTTGAATTTATCAAATAAGCCAAAGGATACAGAACACCCTTATGGGCATGGAAAGGTAGAATTTATTACCTCTGCTATTGAAGGGGTGTTAATTATGGTGGCAGCTTTGTTTATTGTGTTTGAAGCCACTCAACATTTACTGCATCCTCAAGCCATTCAATCTATTGATTTTGGTATAGTTGTGTTGTTGCTAACCAGCGCAGTTAATTATGCATTAGGCTGGTATTGCAGTAAAATGGGTAAACAATCACAGTCCGTAGTTTTAATGGGTAGCGGGGCACATTTAAAAAGTGATACATACTCTACCCTTGGAATAGTCATTGGTGTGGTTTTAGTAAAATTGACCAACGCCCTATGGCTCGATGCAAGTGTGGCAATTTTGTTTTCTTTAATCATTCTGCGCACAGGGTACAAAATCATTAGACAATCTGTTTCTGGCATAATGGATGAAACCGATATGTTGGTAGTGGATCAAATCGTAAATGTTTTGAATGAACACCGTTCTAAACAATGGATAGATGTTCACAATGTACGCGTTATCAATTATGCTGGTTTCTATCATATTGATTGTCACTTAACGGTCCCATATTATATCAATGTCAATGAGGCGCATCAACAAATGGATGCTTTTACAGCATTGTTGCATAATCACTTTAATGGACAAGTTGAGTTCTTTGTTCATATAGATGGTTGTGTGCCGCAACAATGTAAATTGTGCCAAATACAAGCGTGTAGCCATAGGCAAACTGATTTTGATGCACTTCAAGATTGGACCCGACAGAATTTGTTAGACAATGCAAAGCATGGTTTGCAATAATTCACTTATTGTTTGAGTAAATGTTTTTCTAAACGGTAAATCATTATGGTTGCGATGGTCATGGTGCAAATGACCACCATACCCAATTGTTCATAGTGCAATAATTTGCCAGAATTGGTTTTAACGACAATTAATCCGGCTATGGCAGCAGCAATACCTCCAGACAATTGTTGAATGGAGGAATTAATGCTCATGAAAGCCCCTCTATCTTGTGGTTTAGGGACCATAGAAATAAGACTAGAAGAAGCAATTATTCTTGCGCTTATGCCAATAAACATTAGGCCATTAAATACCATTACTATCGGCAGTGGAGTATGGCCAAGCCTGGTGTAAAACACAATGACTAACATGCTCAATAGGCTGCCACCTAAAAAGATTTTGAATCGACCAATTTTATCTGATTGTTTGCCGACAATAGGCCCCGTTAAAATGGTAACTATTCCAGTAGCACCAAACAAATAAGGCAGGTCTTTTAAAGCCACACCTAAATTATTGGTACTAAAGGCAGAAGCAAAAGGCATCATCATATAGCCACCAGTTGACAATAATACAGTGGCCAAAAACCCTTTTAAATAATTAGGGTTAATGAGTGTGTCTTTTAAATGTCTGAAGGCGTTTTTGGGTTCAGATAGCTGTAAATGGGCGTCAACAGGTTTCATGAATACAAAAATGACTATGCCTAATAAAAACCCAAGTATAACAATTAAATAAAAGACCGCATGCCAATTGTATAGCTCAGCTAATTTTAAGCCAATAGGGATGCCTAATACTTGACTGGCAGAAAAAGCCATTTGTATGAAGGCAATAACTCTCCCTCTGTTTTCAATTTTAAAACTATCAGTGCCAATGGCAAAAGAAATAGAACTGATTACGCCCCCAAATATGCCAGTAACAATTCTGGCAATCAATAGGGAAGTGTAGCTGTCTGCCATAGCACACATAAGCGTACCTAACAAAAACCCAACATAAAAAAATAACAGGTACTTTTTGCGGTCGTATTTATCTGCATACCCTGCAGAGAGAATGCCAGATAATCCAGCACTGAAGGCATAGGATGAAACCACCCACCCAAATTCTTGAGCATTGATTTTTAACTCTTTTAGTAACACCGCGCCTAATGGAGATAATACCATAAAGTCAAGCACTACAGTAAATTGAAGTAGGGCTAAAACAACAATTAAAAACTTTTGATATTTAGTAAACAAAATAGGTTGGTGAAATTACATCAAGCATCTTGCATAAGCAATTTCATTTTGAGATAATGTTTAAAAGCATGATTGATATATGCTAATTCCTTATAAGTTTTGGCGTAATAAATTATTTCTTAATTCTTGTAGCTGATTGATGGTCAGATATAGCAATGTGCTCATTTAAGCCAATTAATTCAACCGTACCTCCATTAAGTTGATATTCCTTTTTATAAGTATGCAGATTTTCCATTGTACTGTGGTCAATTAATTTGGTTTTACTTAAATCAATGGTCACATCAAATCCACTTGGAATGGCATCAAGTTTTCGCTTAATGCCCATGTAGTTAGTGAAAACAGCTGCTTGGTCTATTTCTACTAAATATTTATTCCCTTCAAATGATACGACTGTTGGCGCTTTAAAAATAACAGACAATGGCTTGCCATTGAAAATATTGATGATGATTTCAGTCAACATTCCCATGGCGATACCCACCAATAAATCTACACCAAAAGTGAAGATAATAGTGATGAGAAATACAGCTAATTGTTCTTTCCCAATTTTAAAGGTATTAATAAATTCTTTAGGATGTGCCAATTTGATACCAACTGAAATCAACATAGCTGCTAAAGCTGAATTAGGAATCATTTCTATGTATTTAATGGCTATTAAAACGAATATTAAAATAAACAAACCATGGAAAAAATTAGCCCAGCGCGTTTTGGCTCCATTCGCTATGTTAGCTGTACTTCTTGCCACTTCAGAAATCATTGGAAGGCCACCAAAAACAGCTGCTATGGTATTACCAATGCCAACGGCAATTACATCTTTATTATTATTGGATTTTCTGCGGTAAGGATCTTTCATGTCAATGGCTTTTATGGTCAATAAGGATTCAAGTGTGCCCACTATCGCAAACATGATCACGTATTTAATAAAGGTGCCTAAATGTGCAGTGCCTCCAAAGTCTACATTGACTTTTATACTTTCAAAAATATTGCCAATGTGAACCAGAGCATAATTAGGTTCTGTGGTTTGAAAGTTTAAGATCAATTCTGCGGGAATTGCAAACAAAAGCACAATCAAAGGCGCAGGAATTTTTTTAATAATTGGGTTATTGACTTTACTCCAACCAAGCATTATCCATAAGCTAATAACACCTACTAATGTAGCTTTTGTGTCAATATGAGCAAAATAATTTGGAATATCTAAAAGTAATTCAAATGGTTCTTTGCCTTTTGTAAGCGCTGGATTAATGTCCATGAAAACAGGGATTTGCTTGATGATGATAATTAAGCCAATAGCGGCTAACATGCCATGAACAGCAGATAATGGAAATATATCTGTGAGTTTTCCAAGTTTTAAAATGCCAAATAATATTTGAATGATGCCTGCAACCACCATCGCACCTAAGGCTAAATGCCATCCAATTTCACCACCTCCAAAGGCATTCACTGCGCCAGCAACTATTACAATTAAGCCTGCAGCAGGGCCCTTGATGGTTAATGGAGAGCCCGCAAAAAAACTAACAATTATACCGCCAATAGCAGCAGTTAATAAGCCCATAATAGGCGGAAATTCAGATGCTTTAGCAATGCCTAAGCTTAAGGGCAATGCTAGCAAGAAAATACTAAAGCCAGAAAGGGCATCGGACAAGAAATTCTCTTTGAGTCCAGCTATGCCATCTTTTGGAAGTGATAGTTTATTTTTCATTTATGAAGCTTAAAGGTATTTAAGATACTTAATCTAATTGTTGGGTTGATTTCAAAAATGGTGTTATTATAGTTCCAAATGTTTTGATGGATATAGTTTAATTGAATTTGAAAATTAGGCCTATAAAACCAAGCAAATCCTGCGATAATTCTATTTTGATTCATTACAGATTTACCGCTATAACTACCGACATTAAAGAAGGCTTCATCTCCAAATTGTAAATGTAGTTTTTTAGAAATCAATGGGTAGTTAATCATAAGCATATAGCGCATTCTGTTGCGGTAGGTTTGATCAGGGCCGATAAAACGATTTTCATCGCGTAAACGATTGGAAATTGTCCATTTTTTAATTGTGTGTTTAGAGCTTATTTGACCCCAAATGTGATCTTCTTCTACTGGCGATTTGAACATGGCAGGATTGCCATAGGAAAATGTTTTGTAGTGAGAGTAGCCTAGGCTAGTATTAAAAGGTTTGTTGATGGCGTAATCAATGGATGGTCTTACAAACCATTGTTGATGTTGTTTGCCCCAATCTGTGAATCGGTCAGTTGTTTCAAAGGTAAAAGACCAATGTGTATTGAATTGAACTTTTCCTACATAATGGAACCAAAGATTACTGTTATTGGATTGGATTGCTGCATAACTATTGATGTAAAACATCAATAAGCTAATGCTTATGGTGTTTTTGATGTTTTTAAATGTCATGATGATTGAATGGGGGTTTGATGATAGGTTTTAACATGCGGCCCTAAGAATAATCTGGCATATATTCTTACCAAGGCAACACCGCCCATAATAAAGGCTAAGGAATTGAAGATGGCTAAGAATATTTGATTTGAATGAATATGACTGTATACAAGGTCTTCACCAATGAAGGTTGGTGTTATTGGGAAGCCCATTAAACATAAACAACTGATTAAGAAAACAAAGGCCATTCTTGGATGTTCATACACATGGCCATAATATGTATTCAGATCGAAACCTTTGGGTTCTTTGCGTTTTAGTTGCAATAAGGTATAAAGACCAATGCCAGCAGCTAAAATTACTCCGCTTAAATAAACACCTATGTGTTCGAGATTGATCTTTTCATTGTATGAAATGGCCAAGGCCACCCAAAAATGGTTCAACATCACTAAGGTAAAAGCCAATTGAGGCGATTGTCTTTCTGAAAAGCTTTTCAAAACTAATAGTAAGCCCACAAAAGACATTGCTGTTGGAAGAGCCTCGTGAATGTATGGTGGAATTTGACTTTCCCAATGCAATAAGATAGCACTCAATAAATAGACTGGAATAAATACTTTAAGAATGTTAGAGTTGGTTATGAAATTCAATTTTTTGCCTAGCATTTTAAAAGGATAAAAAATCCAATAGTTCATTAACTGGTCTAAATTGAATTCTTTTACGCTGAGTAAGTACATAGTAAACTCTATTCGTTTAGGTAACTTGTCTTCAATATGAGCATGTCTTGGCGTGAAATTATAAAATTGTTCTTTAATTAAATAACTTACTGAAGAAGGCGATACCAGAAGTTGGTAGGTCCTTAAAAAGGCATTTCCAACAAAATGAATGAGTGCCAAGGTTTCAAACCCTAATGCTAATTCAATAAAAATCAAACCAATTTGGGCGATCGAAGCATAAGCAATTTGGCTTTTCATGGAGGATTGCACCCTCGCAATTAAGCTGGCTACAATAGCTGTGCTTAGACCAATGCCTGCAATGAGCCATTTGATTGAAGTTTGTTGTTCCCAAAATGGATGTGTTCTTAATAATAAAAATACGCCAAAATGAACAGACAAGGAGCCATAGAAAATAGCGCTTGAACTCGTTGGACCCTCCATGGCTCTGGGTAACCATGAAGAAAAAGGCAATTGAGCAGATTTAACAATGGCGGCCAATACTATTCCCAAAGAAATAATTACACCAATTATACTGTGGCTTTGTAAATGCTCATGCACCAATTCATAATTGTGGAGTTTTGAGAAGGTGATGTTTTCATGCCATAATTGATGGCTTGACCACATGGCCAATAATAGCCCCACATCGCCAATGCGGTATACTGAAAAGACCTTTACTGCATTTCTAACAGGGAGATAACGATCTCTGTAAAAAGCTATAAGTAAAAAGGACGATATGCCTAATATTTCCCAACCTAAAAACAAGGTTTCAAAATTACCACCTAAAACAGTGATGTTATAGCCCAGGTAAAACAAACCAATGGTACTAAAAAATCTTTTGTAACCATTTTCTCTGTGCAAATAATAACGACTGTAAATAGTGATTAGAAAGGTTAAAAATCCGCCAACCAACAAAAACACAGCAGAAGTGGTGTCAAAATAAAAATCCAACATGAATTCATAGTGCGTACTTTCATAAATGACCAACTCTTTGATGTTAATGGCGGCTCTGCCTTGAATAAACCATTGTAGGCTAAAAACAATTAGTAATATAGCATTGCTGCCAGCTGTATAAAAGGCTGTTCTTGAAAGTAAACGCTCTTGCTTTTCTGAAATGAATAAATTGATTAAAAGCCCAATAAAGGGGATTATAACAAATAAGTGAATAGGTAGATTCATGATTGAGCTCCCTCCATGAGCATTACTGGTAAAGCAGATTCTGTCGTTTCAAACAATTCACTTAAATCTTTTTGATGTTTAATTGGCCTGTCTTCAATTTGTAAAACTTCAAACGATTCGCCTTTGAACAGATAAAAAGTTTGATCATCAGGGTTAAAGCAAACTAAATGTATCCACTGGTTTTTGAACCACTCATAGGTTTGACTGACTCTTTGAATGATCTCTAATAATTGCGCTTTAGGACTTTCAACAATGACCATCAAGCGCATAGGGTCGTGTACTTCTATCATTTGTAAGGGCAGGCCAGTTCTTAAGTCGCCATCCGTGCCATTGGCAACACCAATGAGTCCCATTACATTGTGGGGCAATTTGCTGCCTGCGCCTAAGCGGTAATTGTCTGTCTTAGAAAAATAGTATTCTAAATTAATGCCCCCACATACAGGTGCCACAGCTTTAAGAATTCCTGTCAGGTAATTGCCCTCATGATCTATCTTATAATCATAAGAGTTTAAAAAGGCGCGACGGTCTAAGAATACATCTTTGCTCAATTGTCTTCCTCCAACTATACATAACGTATTGGTTGCATGGTTTAATTCTGGTCTAGGTTCAAACAATGAGACTGATCTTAATTTTACTTTTTCGTGCACTTGTTTGGCACTGCCCTTAGAGGCTGTTAATACAAACTTTCTAGATCTTTCTTTAGCATTTAAATCCAATGCTTGCTTGAAGACATCCACCATGTGCTCATGAAATAGTTTTTGAGCTGAATTCAATTCCTTGGTATCATAAAAGGCAATTTCATCTCGTGTAGTATCATGCAAGGCGCCAATAAAAATAGTGTCATTAGAGATATTTATACCTTTAGGTTTTAATAGTGCTCTTACAGCTTTGTTATTGGACATGTAGGCGGCCACTCTGGCATTTACTGAGCCTGGTCTCCCACTGCAAGCGCCACAATCATAGCCAGCATAGTGGGTATTGTTGGATGAACTAGCACCGTGACCAACCAAATACACCACAGGGGTTTCAATGTCTGTAAGCCCTATACTCTTTAATAAGCCTTCAACTCTGCTTGCCATTTCTTCGGTTTTGAAACCGTATTGTTGGCCATTGGCAGATTCGCCTTGGAACTCAATGGCTAATTCAGCGGTCTCATTCATATGTCTAAATGAATAAGTAGAGCTTGGGCTTACTGCTGGTTTAAAAATATTAAAGAACAATTTCAAAGCGGACCATATACCTAGAGTTTGAGACAATAGCCATCCTAGAGCCAATGAGTGAGAATGTTTGGAGAAGTAATTGGTTTTGCTGCGTTTATTGTCTTTTCCGATTTCTTTAATGATATGAGAAGGGGTAACTGGTGCCGGACAAACCTTGGTCGTAAATTGAGTGTTTTCAGGCTGGAAGTAAAAATCCATATTGAAAAAACCAGGTGTTCCATAAGTATTAATACTAGGTTCTAAAGCTTCTAAATGCCTTCTTATAGAACATTCACGATCATCGATACAGAACAAAGCATGGGTCGAAGCTTTAGCAACTTTTTTAGGCGTTTTAATATTTTGTTTTAATCCATTTAACACTTCTGAATAATACTGCCATTCATAAGCCTCTTGCCATAATGCAAGCACCTTGTAAAGTTCATCAGGCTCATCATTGTTGAATAAAGGTATTACCGGATTTTGAAGCGCATTGCATAAAGGCTCCCAAGGGCCATTGAACTTTTGCTCAAGCACATCTATCTCCAATATCAACTCTAATCTTATTAATTCTTCTAATTTGATGTTGCGTTGGTCAAGTAATGTATTGGGTTGGTCTTCAATGATGGCTGTCATTCCACTCCAACCAGGATGTGCAAATTGTTGATCAAAAAGGTATTGCTCATAAAGGGCCTCATCACCAAGGAGCCTTTTCAAAAGGGATTCTATGCTTACATTACTGTCTAATAGCAAGGCTTTGCCTTTGGCGGTTTTGAACATTGAAACATATGAATTGTCTTCTAATTTTCTAATACCTTCAATAAAGGGTAGGCGGTTAAGAGGAAAGCCATTGATGGATATACCTTGATCAAAAAAGTTGTTGAGCAATCTGAATAAAACAGGATGAATGTTCTTGTCGAAATTAACTTTGTAAAGGGTTTTAAATTGCTGTCTTAATTGCCCGATTCTTGGTTTAATGTCATCAATATAGGCT